>JAJDGO010000053.1 GCA_030265685.1 Bacteroidales bacterium OttesenSCG-928-M11 | reverse complement strand
ATGCTGTAAGCATCAACTATTCCGAGTTCGCCTGCTTTGCTCAAGTCTTCGATACCTCGTGTTGTTTCGCCGATATAAAGCCGGGTAAGCCCCCGATTAAAATAGGCTTCAGCAAATTCGGGGTTTACTTTGATAGCTTCGTTGTAGTCGGCAATAGAACCTCTATAATCTTTTTGGATAAACTTAACGGTTGCCCTGTTGAAGTAAGCAAATGAAAAGTCCGGATTTAATTCGATAACCTGATTATAATCTTGTAAAACAAAGCTGTATTGATAGGCTGTTTTATCTATTTCGGGCTTAAACGGTTGGTTTAAGTTTTGAGTAGTTGATGTCGATTTTACGTTTAGATCAATATCTAAAGCTTTTGCTTCGCCCATACTGGCGTTTTCTATTTCGATTTGTTTGTATCGGGCGATTGCTCTATTAAAATAAGCCGGAGAAAATGTAGGATCAAATTTAATGGCTTCTGTAAAATCATCGATAGCTTCTCCGAAATCTTGCAATATCATATAGTCGATTCCTCGCATAAAATAGATATAAGAGTTGCCCGGATATTTATTTAGGAGTAAAGAATAATCATCAATTGATTTGAAATGAAATTCGGCTTGCTCGTCGGTCAAAGCAACTTCATTATTTGTTATTCTTAATTTCTTTTTCAAGAAAGTGTTTTTATTAAGGCTTTCTAATAATTTGTCGGAACGGGTAGATGTTCTGTCTATTTCTTCCAAAGATTCGTAATAAGTGAAAAGGAATTGATACTCCATATCAACTTTAACTTGACGATCTTGTACGCGTCCTCGTATCTCGTTTTGGTATTGTGATTTGGATTCTTCTTCTTTGTCGTAAATAACTAAGCGGTTGAATTTCTCTATATCACTATCTGAGCTTTCTCTTACTTTGTTATTTCCGCCATTTTCGTCGGGTTCGGCATCTAATATTTCTTTTCCTGTGATGATCTTTCCTTGTTTTTTTAGTCTATTTAGTTTTTCTTCTAAATCGTGTGCTTCCCAATAATCTTTTTCAGCGCCTCGCAAGTCGTTCATTTTCTTTTTTATTTCGGAACGAAAGTAGTATCCTTGTACAAAATTGGGGTATTCTTTTATCACTAAATTAATATCTTCCAGTGCTTGTGGATAAGAATTTAGTTCCATATTTAGTATAGCCCGGTTATAAATGGCTATGTAATTGTCGGGTTCGGAGTTTATTACGATATTAAAATCTTCGCGAGCTCCGTTCATATCACCTACAGTTGATTTTAATAAGGCTCGATTGAAACGAGCAATCAAATTATTTTTGTCAATTAAGATTACATTATCGTAGTCATTCATTGCTCCTCGCAGGTCGTTTAGGTAATATCTGATCAATCCTCTATTGATATAATATCCGGGTTGTTTACTTTCTAAACGGATTGCTTCGTCAATATCTTGAAGTGCTTTTTGATATTCTTCTTGTTGAAGAAAAAGTATGGCTCTTCTTTCGTAAGCCGGAGCATAGTATTTGTCTATTTCTAATGCCCGGTTGTAGTTTTCTAATGCATTTAGGGTATCTTTTTTTTCGATATAAACAGCTCCTCGTGTAAGATATGCGGGTACGAATCCGGATTGTAATTGAATTAGTTCATCAAATAATTTAATGGCCTCATCGTATTCTTTTAATTGGGCAAGGGCTATTCCTTTATTAAAAAGAAAGTGCCGGTCTTCGGGACGAAATTCTATTCCTTTGTTGTAATCTTCAATAGCTCCTTTGAAATTACCTTGACTTTGTCTTGAGGCTCCTCGTATTTGATACGCCATCCATAGGAAAGGATTTTGTTCGATACAAGAAGTTAAGTCTCTTTCTGCTCCGGAATAGTCGTCGAGATAAAATTTAGCTAATCCTCTATACAAGTAAGGTTCTGCTAAATGAGGTTTTGCTTTGATTACTTGATTGAAATATTGTATGGCAACAACGTAGTCTTCGTAATATAATGCGTTCTTACCAATAGAAAGAACTCTGTCCGTATTGATCTGCGCTTTCATTGGACTGCTTGTTCCAATAAAAAGGGTGAGAATAAATACGAACAGAGTTCTTATTGTTATGTTTTTAGTCATGTGCAAATATAAGCACTTTTCTAAACGAAAACCAAATCAATCATTATGATAATAGTTACCATGTCTTAAATAATATGAACTTTTGCCATAGTAACCTCTATTTCCGTAGTAACTATGATTAATATCCACATCATTATAGATAGTTGTGATATTGTGTACTCCGTCTTCTTTCAACTCTTTGATAGTATATTTCAAGAAGTTTCTATTTGTTTTCTCGTTTCTTACTACATAAAGAACAACATCTACTAATCGAGATAGATAATGTGCGTCGGAAACCAAACCTACAGGGCTACAGTCGAGTAGAACATAATCATAACGTTTGTTAAGTTCTTGTAATAATTCGGTTGTTTTATCGGAACGAATCAATTCACTTGGATTAGGAGGAGTAACTCCTGCTGGTATAACATCGAGACCAGATTCTTCGTGTTTGATCAAGATTTCGTCTAAAGTAGCTTGCCCGATCAAATAACTTGTTAATCCTTTACTTTCTTTTAGTCCAAGTGTTCTTGTTAACGCAGGACGTCTTAAGTCAAAGTCGACGATTACTACTTTCTTTTTCCCGATTTCATATATAGAAGCCAGGTTTAGAACAATAAATGTTTTTCCGTCGCGAGGTTCTGTTGATGTAACAAGCATACTAATAGGAGTCTCTTTCCGTGCAATATATTCCATTCGGGAACGTAAGTTTCGGAATCCTTCGGCAAAACTGGAACGAGGATGCTTCTTAACAACGAGTTCTTCTTTACGTTTTGATCTTTCGATAGTTCCTAATAGAGGAGTTTTTGTTATTTTTTCAACTTCTTCTCTTGATTGAACGGTAAATTTGAAAACATACTCTTTCAAAACAATAAAGACAAGTGGAATAAGTAAACCGATTAAGAAAAACATTAAATAAGTATTTCTTTGAACTCCACCATTAGTCAATCCAAGAACTCGTGGAGAATCGACAATTAAGTTGTCCGGCATATTAGATGCCTTTTGTATTTGATTTTCTGTTCTTCTTTGAAGAAGATACGAATGGTATGCTTCGTTGATTTGATAGTTTCTTTCGTAATTTGTAAGAAGTCTTTGTTGTCCCGGAAGGCTTGCCATCTCAGCTCGTGCTCTATTGTGTCTTTGAGAAATTTGTCCTTCTTCCAACTGAATAGTAGAATTCATATTTCTCAAGTTATCATTAATCATTCTTTTTATATCTTCCAAAGCCGTTTGATTTCTTTTATATATCGGATTGCTTTCGCCGAGATTTTTCATACTTAGAATAGTAGTATTGTACTGGCTAACCAATGAGCTCAAAGAAGCATTTGTTACTCCGAAAGAAGATGGATCCGGCAAAAGATCACTACTTGAATTTAATAGATTAGCTGATAGAAGATCAATATAATTTTTTCTTAAGCTTAAGTCTCTGCTTTTAGCTGCTAAATCTTCTACTTCTTTCAATTTGGAAGAAGAAACTTCTGAACTATAGATACCGGAAGAAGCTTGATAACTACTTAATTCGTCTTCTGTTATATCAATAGAATCTTTAATCATCCCTATTTGACGCTCAATAACATCAATTGCTTTTTCTGCAATATCGTTCTTTCTGGCAAGGTTTGCATCAAAATATTGAATATTTAATAAATTAAGGAAGTCAATATCTCGTTGAGCAACTTTACCTGTTAAAGATATTTCAAGGACTGTAGAGTTTTCTCCTACTATTCGGGTTGCTAATCGAGAACCATACGAATTAACTAATCCTCCTTTGGATAAAAATTTGAAATGTAATTCAAAAACAGGATTGATTAAATAGTCTGTTTTATGCACATTAACAAAAAACAAAGCATGTTGAATAAACTCATCGTAATGTCCCTCAACAGAAAAAGCAGGAATATTATCGTTTCCAACAAATGAAATAGAATAAGTTTCGTCGTCTATACCATTTATTTTAAACTCCATTCCATAAGCTTGGTTAGCTACAAAGTTTGTTTCGATACTGATTGGAGCAACTTTGTATAATATATTGTTCTTGAATCGTTGTTTTACGTAAATCTCATTTGTTAGATTCAACTTGTCAATCGTTTTTGAGATCAAGTCATGAGACGTATACATAATCATTTGGTTAACCAAATTTTTATTTCCATAAGCAGAGGCTCCGAATCCGGAAGTAAAGTCGTTCCGAAGGTTAGTTCTACTATCTTCAATAAGAATTGTTGTTGCAGTTCGATAAGTAGGAGTCCATGACTTGTTTTTTATCCAAGCCGCCCCGACTGCTAAAACAATACAAATAGCAAACAGATACCAATATTTTACGATTTTCAACGAAAAGGCAACAATATCGAATGTAGAACCATTCTGTTGTTGTTGAAAAAGAGACTCAATTTTATTCTCTGATTCGTTTTGTATAAATTTGTTTTTATCCATCATTATAATATTATTTTTTTATTTGAGAAGAGATATGGATAGGGTTAATAAGGATAATGGAGTCAAAATCAAGGCTACAAATCCTGAAAAAGAATCTACCCTAAAGAACGAATTTGGATTTGTTGGAATATAAATCACATCGTTAGGGTAAATATAATAAAACTCGGATTCAACAATAGATTCTTTTCTTAAATCGATTGTTTGAACATGATCTAAACCATCGTTACCTCGTCTTATTATCTTAATATTATCCTTAGATCCGGTAGTAGTAATATCTCCGGCCATTGCTAATGCTTGAAAAATATTTAGGTTTTCTTTGTATGCATAAAATTGGCCTTTACCATTATCTCCTAATACATAAAAATAGTTGTTGCTCATTGCTATTTTTATTTCGGCATCTCCAACTAATCCTTGAAATTTTTTAGTCAATTCTCTTTCGGCTTCCCGTAAAGTAAGCCCAACTAAATAAACTTTTCCAATTGTAGGTAGTACAACACATCCATCTTCGTAAATACGATAAACAGATCCGCGTTGTTGTGAACTTACTCCTGTTGATCCGGCATTGTATAAATATTGTGTATCTTCGTTTGTTGACATCAAATAGTAAATGATTTCATCATTGATACACAGTTTATATTCTTCGAAAGGAGTTACTTTATATGTTTTATTTTCACCTTCTTTTTGTAAATAAACTTTTTGTTTATTTGTTATACAAGAAGAAAAAAGAAAGGGTAATAAAAGGAAGAATATCAGATATATATTTGATTTGCTTTTCATAGTTATTTCGTGTTTTTAATTAAACTATAAATTGAAATACCCAAAGTTGCCACAGTAGATATAAGGGCAAAGATTGATCCAAAGGAATTGATACCCCAAAATTGTCTACCTAAAGGTTGAATATAAATTACATCATTAGGCTGAACATAATAATATTCGGAGTTAATAATATCCTCACTTCTTAGATCAAATGTCCGAATTTCGCTACCCAAGTTAGTTTTTCTAATAATTTTAATCTTAGCTCGATCTCCATAAGGATTTATATCCCTACTTTGAGCTAATGCTTGGAATATTGTCATTTGTTCTTTGGCAATATCGTAACGACCAACGCCAGATTCTCCAATAACACTAAAATATCGATTGTCTAAACTTACATTTACTAAACAACCCTCTTCAACTTTCAAAAAGTCGCCGTTATTTAATCGGAACTCTAAGATTTCTCTAATCTCTAAAGTTGTTTTTCCTTGTACATGAATTGTTCCTAAATAAGGAAAATAGATTGTACCTTCGGGAGAAACAGAAAAAGTTCTAATTTTATCTGCTCCGCTTCCATAATTAGAGTTGGAAGAAAAAAGGATGAAAAGAGACTGTGTAGAACTAAGATCACTTGGAACAGTAATTTGTATCCGTAACTCATCTCCCGGCTTTATGGTATATTCGCCAATGCTTTTTGCTTGAGGATATGAAGGTATATCCCCTTTGGGTTCTCTTAGAAGGTTAGTTTGTTTTGTTGTAAGGCAGGAAGATAAAATTATCAAGCACAAACAAGACAACAAACCGAATTTAATTTTCTTCATAATATGTAGTTTGTATACTTTTATTTTTTTGTTTGATTACGTTTTACTTTATAAGAACAATTCACATTCCCGGTTAGTATTTTATTCAGTTTAGACCGGATCATTTGTTTTCTTATTCCCGGTATATGATCAACAAACATAACTCCATCTAAATGATCATACTCATGTTGTAGTACACGGGCTTTATATCCTTCATAGATTTCATCATGAGGTTGAAAGTTTTCATCCACATACTGTATCCTAATTCGATAATCACGAGGAACTTTTTCGTGTATATTGGGAATTGATAAACAGCCTTCTTCCATTAATTCTATTTCTCCGCCTCTTTCTATAATACGTGCATTAATAAATGCTTTTTTAAAAGCAGCACAAGATTCATCGTATTCTTCACATGGGCTAAGATCTACAACTAATATCCGATCTGTTAATCCAACTTGCGGAGCGGCAAGTCCAATACCGTCTGCATTATACATTGTTTCAAACATATTTTGGATTAATTCTTTCAAATTAGGATAATCTTGGGATATATCAGCAGTTTCTTTTCTTAATACGGGATGTCCGTATAGATAGATAGGAAGTATCATAAATAAAAATTCTCTAAATATGTTT
>JAJDGO010000052.1 GCA_030265685.1 Bacteroidales bacterium OttesenSCG-928-M11 | reverse complement strand
CTACTTCCCACTGATTTGCTTTTTTGAAAAAAAGTATTACCTTTGCCGCCGATATACCCACAAGAGGTTTTCTTTAATGCACGTTACACACTCTGAAAATAATTGCCCTTTTGTATGCAGATTTAGCACCTTAAATTTGCATAATTCACATATTATATTAGAGAGAGAGAGAGAGAGAGAGAGAGAGAGAGAGAGAGAGAGAGAGAGAGAGAGATGAGCAGGCTCATTTAGACACCTTATTTAAAGCGCGCGCGCATGCGCGTAATTTACTAAATTTTATCAATTTAACAAATAGACGACTTCCTAAAAGAAGCCGTCCTTCTTGCTATGTACCTATTCATACATAGTTCTCTTGCTCTTGTGAGAAATTCCTTCTGACGATTACACAACTATATAAATACACCTAAAATGAACTTAAAAACGATTACACACTTATTCGTATCTGTCATTCCCAGATTGTCATACAACGAGAATGTCAGTTTCATCTAATGATACACTTTGTCTCATCTAATGATACAACTTGTCTCATCTAATGATACACTTTGTCTCATCTAATGATACACTTTGTCTCATCTAATGATACAACTTGTCTCGTCTAATGAAACTGAAATTAACGAATTATATACATAACTAAATGATAGTTTCCTTATTAATGATTACTAATTTATATACTAAATACTTATGAGATTAAAAAGACTTTTATTAATGTTGATTGCCTGGCTAACGATTGGTTGGGTACAGGCGCAAACGTATACTCCCGATGCTTCGGGACGGATATACGTAAATCAAAGTGTTTCGGGAGGAACCGGAAGTGGTAATAGTTGGGCCAATGCTGTGAAAGAATTGGCGGATGTGTTGAAATACGCAGGAGAGAATGCTGGTTCTGTTACCGAAATCTGGGTGGCGAAAGGAACGTATTATCCAAAATACGATTCTGATGGAAACATAACGGAATATTCGTTCAGTAAAGTTTTTACAGTTCCGGATGGAGTTAATATATATGGTGGATTTTCCGGATCTAATGAAACTGATATAGACCAACGAAATTGGAGTACTAATGAAACTATATTGAGTGGAGAGCCAGATGATGGTTACGTAAGTACCTTATTGTCGGCTTCCTCGATTACTTGCTCAATTGATGGGTTTGCAGTACGATGTGCAGATCAAAATACTTCGCAGGCATTTAGTATTTTAAATTCTAATGTGACAGTTTCTAACTTGGAAATGAAAACTATCTATCGGGGTATATACTCAAATAGCAGTAATTTAACTCTAAATAATGCTGTGATAATTTCTGCCAGGGATCAATCCATACATTTTAGCTATTCTTACTCATATAATGGCGAATTTAACTTAACTGTCAATAACTCAACTTTATATCATGGAGGAGATGCCAAATCAGCATCCGGTGCAGTATTAACTATTGGTTCTTCTTACTCAACCAACTATAGATTTAATGTTGTTATAAACAATAGCATTATTACAAGACCAAAAATGGAAGGGTGGTATAACAGCCCCCTAAACATAGGTGAAATTATGACTTACAATATAGTTATAAATAACTCGTATATTTCAGACATGGATTTCAGTGGTCCTACTACGACCTTAGATAATGGTATGACTACGACAAATACGAATAGTTTCAATGCCTTTGCGGATGATTATATCGATCCTTTTTTAAAGTCTGATTATTCTTTACATGCCTATAGCCCTTTGTTGAACAAAGGAAATAATTCATTAATACCAAGTGGAGTAAGTTTCGATTTAGCTCATAATTCGAGAACGTACGGAACTGTTGATTTGGGAGCTTATGAATATCAAGGTAATGCAGTAGAAAAACATGTTTTTACTTTTACAGGCGATGTTGCCAATCAAGATGTTGTAAAAAAACGTGGCGATTCGTTTACAACTTTGAATTATGAACTGGGAGGAACTGCTACCGGAGTTTCTATGAAAGGTGACCTTCCTAAAGGATTAATAGGATTGTTAGATGGAAATGTTTATACAATATCAGGAAGCATTGCCTCCAATGCTGATTATGGAGTGTACACCGTCGAACTTACTTCGACAGGTTCTTCTGAGGAAACAGATTCATCTGCGATTACTCACATTATCCATATTGCCGTTTTACCAGCCTACTCAGGATCGGGCATTATGTACGTAGACCAAAATATATCGGTAGAAGGTGATGGTTCTTCGTGGGAAAATGCCTTAAAAGATTTGAATACCGCTTTAGTTTATGCAAACTATAATAACATTGATGCTATTTATGTGGCTAAGGGAGTTTATTATCCTGTTAGTGATTTCAATTATAAGTTTGTATTCAATCCTCGCTCTGCTTTGTTTAATGTTTCTGCCAATTTATATGGAGGTTTTGATCCTAAAAACAACATTAAAGAACTAACAGATAAACGAGATAATACCCTTACTGTGTTAAGCGGTAATGTTGGGGATACAGAAGACGATACTGACAATACATATCGAGTCATGTTAGTTATGCCTTCGAGTGGTAAGCTCGTTGTTGATGGATTCACGATTCAAGATTCTTATTACGATGCGGCGGCTGTTGCTTACGACTCTCAATTTGATAGGGAGACTTCTATTTTCTCAGTCTACAATCAGTATGTGACTATATTTAATAAGTCAGCAGCTGTTATTTGCTCTACTCCCCAAAACGATAGTACGATAGAATTTGTAAACAATATTGTAGCTGATAATCAAGTAGTATTTTCAGTAGATAGGAACGATGATATAACAAATAGGATATTGTTGGCTGGTGGAGGTATTCATGCTATGCCGAACTCTGAAAATGGGAATATCTATATCCGGGATAATATTATTACCCGGAATTCCATGGTAGGCTCTTATCTGTACGGAGCAGGTATTTCTTCTCAAACATCCCAACAGACTATCGGATCTGGTCGAACTATTATTGATAATAATATCATTGACGCAAATACAATAGAAGCTAAATATGAGGCCTATGGAGCAGGAATAGATGTATACCACGCTGAATTAGGAGCAACAGCAATCAAAAGGAATAACATTACAAATAATAGCGCCATAGCCGGCGATACTGATGTAGATCAGGTTAATGTGTCTGGTGGTGGTATTAATATCTACTATGTAAGGGGGACTGATAATATAGTAGTTAGCTATAATAAAATTAATAATAATAGAGTAAAAGCTATTTCTTCAAATGGTTTTATTTTTTTAGGAGCTAAAGGTGGAGGTATTTCTTCTAAGATTGAAGCACTTTATTTTAGAAGATCTTTGAACTTGGAAGAAACGAAAACTGAGATCGATAATGAAATAGAGGATATGTATACGAATGTTGTTAACAATGAGATAACAGGTAATATTGCGGAATCTCAGCAAACGCCTGCTACAGGGACGGAAGATTACTATTATTATAATGTCGCAGCCGGTGGTGGCGTATTCTTTGAATTAACCGATTATGGTATGAGTAATCAGATATTTAATTTGACAAATAATACCATTGCCGACAATAAAGTAATTGCAGCCGAAGATTATCAAACAGCCGGTGCCGGAGTTTGTTACAATCGATTGGATGAATATATTTCTGATTATTCCCATAAGGGAACTATGAGTAACAACATTATCTGGAATAACACAGTCGAAAGTACAAACTCTTCGGATAGCTACTATTCTGCTGTTGTTGATTTTGTTTTTCGTTCAGATAATCCTATTGAATTGTATGAGAACAATTTGATTGGTAGTGCTTATAAATATGTTCGGAATGTAGACAATGCTACTTCAAAGGAAACGAAACCTACAATTTCATACATCACTTACGATCTCGACAGTTCCAATTCGGTTGACGTAGGCTCGTCCAATGATCCGAAGTTTGTGAAAACAAGCAACAGCAATACTTCTTTCAATAATTATCGTTTGCGAATGAATAGCCAGGCTATTAGTTTGGGGAAGAACCAAGCTTTTGTGGATGCAGGAGGAAGTTTAACTGCCAATAGTGACTTATATGGTGTTGATCGTGTGATTGATGATTATATCGAAGCAGGCGCTTATGAGTATGACGGAGATCCTTGCCCTTACGACTTTTCTACCACAGACTACAATGGAAATTCTATTTCTATTTCTGTTATCCCTGATGATAATGGTATTGTATATGTAAAAGACTATAATCATGATAATGCTCCTGATACTCCATCCGATACACGGGGTTATTCTTGGGAATATGCCCATTCGAGCTTAGCCGATGTATTATTATATGCTTATTACCATCCTGATTGTATAGAAGAGATCTGGGTAGCTGAGGGTACGCATTTGCCAAAGTATTTAATTCCGGATGCAACAGTGCCGTCAGGTGTTATGACCGATAGAGATAAAGCGTTCTTTATAGTTAGTGGTATTGATATGTTTGGGGGATTCCCTGCCGATGCAACGCCGGAGAAAAATAAAGATAAGAATAGTATCAGTCAACGCAACTGGGAGATATACGAAACTATCCTAAGTGGAGATATCGATGAAGATGGAGCATTAGATGACAATACTTACCACGTTGTATCATCTGTCGATTTAGAGCAACAGACCGAATTTAATGGTTTTGTTGTTAGGGATGGTAATGCTGATACTCACTCGACTATTTCCTATGAAGAAGTATTCATTAATAGAGGTAGCGGAGGTGGAATTAGTATTTATACCTCTTCAAAAGTAACAGATAATAAATGTAATTCTCGTACAACAAGCCTTTACATAAAGAACACATCTATCGTAGACAATTGGGCAGATATAGAAGGTGGTGGAGTTTTTATAAATCCTTATGCCAATTCACATATTGTTAATTCATTAATTGCCAGAAATTTTGCATATGATGGAGGTGGAGTATATGTTAGTAGGCGTATGCTTGGTGAAGATGAAGTTTTTGATTTTAGTTGTCCGGTAAACTTGACAAATGTAACTGTAGCAGAGAATATAGCTCGGATTGGAGCAGGAGTTTCTTGCGATGCTCTAATAGAAATAAACAACTCAATTATCTGGGGAAATAGTATAAAAAACTCGGATTCCAGTACAATTGATAACTCAATACGATCTTACGAGCCAATATCAGTTCCATTCGAGATTAATTCTTCGATTATTGAAAACTATAATGATACTGATGACTTAAGTTGGTTAGCTACTTTTACTGATGTATCAGCCATTGATCCGAATTTCAAAGGAGGAAACGGTAAAGATCGCTATCACTTGACGGATCAAAGTGTATCAGCTGTTGATCAAGGCGAAAATTCTTTCTATGCCGATGCAATTGGCAGCGCCATTCCAAATAATGAAAAAGACTTAGCTGCAGGATTACGTATAATAGAAGAGGAAATTGATCTGGGAGCGTATGAATACTATTTAGATGAATGTCCATTCGGCTTCTCTGATGTTTACGTAAAAGATTTCACTGTAGAAGGCGCTGAGCCGGGTGATAACTCGGGAGAAGATTGGGATAATGCTCATCCTGATTTGGCTTATGTTTTACATATTGCCCGTAAATATCCGGAATGTATAAAAAATATTTATGTAGCCGAAGGTACTTATCTTCCTAAATATGACATGGAAACTAACGAATTATACGATGCGGGAAATATAGGACAATTTCTTAATAATGTTTCTTTTGTTGTTCCGGATGGTATAACAATCAAGGGTTCTTATCCACCCAACGCAACCATCAAAGGAGATACTCCGACAACTGATGCCGATCGTAATTCACGCAAGCATGAATCTATTTTGAGTGGTAATACAGGAGATAAAGATGATCCATATGATAATGCTTTTCACGTAATGGTTATCCCGGGTATTAACTCAAAAGCGGGAAGCCCGATTATTGATGGATTTACCATCCGAGAAGGATTCGCTATGGTTGTTGCCGGATATATAAGAAAATCTTCTATTCCGGATAGTGATAATAATACTTTTATGATTAACAATGAACAAGGAGGAGGAATTTATATTCTTGGATCGGATGCTATAATAAAGAATGTTGTTGTTACGGAAAATCGTTCATTTCTTACAGGTGGAGGTATTCGTATTGCACCAGGCAATGAAACTGAAGATGGTGTAACTACTGTCAATCTTATTAATGTGGTTATAGACCATAATATAGCTGAAAGTGGTGCAGGTATATCAAATTATGATTATACACTCAATGGAGATTACTCTACAAGCCAATTGTTTTTAACCAACGTAACGATCGCCGATAATATGACTCTTGCATTAGAGTCTACGGGAGAAGGAGGTGCTCTTTTTGGTCAGGCTACTATGTATAATACCATAATTTGGAATAATTATGATAATAATCTTTCGACGCGTTATGGCTTAAGTAATACGATTTATAATAGTCTGATACAAGGATCTAATGTTGACGGATCTTTCAATTCAGGTTACGGAACCAATCCTGACGGAAAGTTCTATGACTTCGATCCGAAGTTTGTGAGCTCGAACAAAAAAAATGATAAAGGCCAATACGACTATACTTTGGGCGAATCTAGCCCTGCTATTGATAAGGGAGAGAATGATCTGTATATTAAATCAACTAATCGAATTGATGGTTTTGAAGAAGATGATCCGGATCGCTACATGTCTATCCCTACCGATAAGAACGATACTTACGCCAACGATGCTTATTTCAACGATCGTGAACAAATAAAACAAATTGATTTAGGAGCTATAGAGAGTCCTAGTCCTTGCCCGACTACCGTAGTCATCAATGAGGTAACTATCAGAATCTCTCCCGATGCGGATGGCGTTGTCTACGTAAAGGATTATGACAACGAAAATACCAAGAACAGTACGGCAGGTGATGGAAGCAGTTGGGAGTCGGCTCATGGCGACTTAGCCGATGTGTTGATGTATGCTTACCTTTACCCAGATTGTATCGACGTAATCAAGATCGCGGAAGGTACTTACTATCCTAAGTACGATCCTGAGACCGGCGTTAAGTACGACCCAACTGATC
>JAJDGO010000051.1 GCA_030265685.1 Bacteroidales bacterium OttesenSCG-928-M11 | reverse complement strand
ACGGCTATGCATCTTCCGTAGAAGAAATGATTGCACGTATGGAATACGATCTTCTGTACTACGAAAACATGTCGCTCGGATTAGACCTAAAGATACTGATTTATACAATTAAAGTAATACTAACCGGAAGAGGAATATAATGACACAGAATTGGTTTGACCAAATATTAGTATGGAGAGAAAAGCATATTAAAGAGAAACATTTTCTCTTAATACTTAGTCTGATGATCGGGATTCTGACTGCTTTTGCAGCCATCTTACTAAAAAACACGATACATCTTATCCAACATTTTCTTATTAAGCCCATTGAAACTTACGATGCTAATTGGCTATACCTTATTTATCCTATTATTGGGATATTAATATCCGGCCTTTTTGTTCGTTACATAGTAAAAGACGACATTGGACATGGTGTTACAAAAATCTTATATGCCATATCTCAACGCAAAAGTCGTATTAAACCTCACAATACTTGGTCTTCTTTAGCTGCCAGTTCTATTACTATCGGATTTGGCGGATCGGTTGGAGCTGAGGCTCCTATTGTATTAACCGGATCTGCCATTGGATCAAATCTGGGCAGAATGTTTAAGATGGAACAAAAGAACCTAATGTTATTGATTGGTTGTGGGGCTGCCGGAGCTATTGCAGGAATATTCAAGGCTCCAATTGCAGGACTTCTTTTTACCATCGAAGTACTTATGCTCGACCTAACAGCAACTGCCGTTCTTCCTCTTCTTATATCTTCGGTATCGGCCGCTTGTATATCCTATATTTTCACGGGAACTGATGCGATGTTTAAGTTTTCGCAAGTTGAAATATTTGAGATGACGAGAATACCTTACGTCCTTATACTCGGAGTTATTTGCGGACTATTTGCACTTTATTTTACGCGGGCAACTATTTGGTTTGAAGGGATCTTCCGCAAGTTGGGTTCTTTTTGGAAACGATTTTTCTTTGGCGCAGCAGTCTTAAGTATACTTATATTTTTACTTCCTCCTTTATATGGAGAAGGTTATGATACCATTGGCAACTTACTTGGCAATCAATACTCTTCACTTTTAGACGGCAGCATTTTCTCAAACGTTGCCAACAATTGGGGAGGTATGTTGCTCTTTGCCCTGCTTATTATTTTATTAAAAGTATTTGCAACCAGCGCAACTAATGGCGGGGGCGGCTGCGGAGGGATATTTGCTCCTTCTTTATTCTTAGGATGCGTTATAGGTTTTGCCTTTTCTTTCGTGTTTAATCATTTATTTCCTACTCATTTACCACAAGAAAATTTTGCATTAATGGGAATGGCCGGCATGATGGCAGCAGTAATGCATTCACCCTTAACCGCTGTTTTCCTCATCGCAGAGCTTACTGGTGGCTTTGATCTTTTTCTTCCTCTGATGCTTGTTACTATTAGTGCTTACTTCACTATTATGCTTTTCGAAAAACATAGTCTCTATTCTATCCGGTTGGCAAAGAAAGGAGAATTATTAACGCATCATAAAGACAAAGCCGTTTTGACACTTCTGAACGTTGATTCGGTAATCGAAAAAGACTTTGTAACTGTTGGACCGGAAATGAATCTCGGAGATATGGTAAAAGCCATTGCCCGATCTACCCGAAACGTATTTCCCGTAGTAGACGAAAATGATATTTTCCACGGAGTCGTTTTACTTGACAATATAAGAAACATTATGTTCCGACCCGAGCTCTATGATCGTTTTAAAGTAAAGAAATTCATGGTATCTCCTCCTGCAAAAATATACAATGATATGACTATGGAACAAATAATGCAGTTGTTTGACGACACAAAAGCTTGGAATCTTCCGGTAATAGATCGTAATCGCAAATATTTAGGTTTTGTTTCCAAATCAAAGATATTCAACTCTTATCGAGGAGTATTATTAGAAAATTTCTCCGACGATGCATAAACATACCGGTGGTATTATTTTTTGCTAATAAATTATTTGAACAATGGATAAAAAAGATCTGAAAATAGTATATCTCGGAACGCCCGAGTTTGCCGTAGAACCGCTTCGGGTATTAGTAGAAGAAGGATATAACGTGGTAGGAGTAGTAACTATGCCCGACAAACCGGCCGGAAGAGGAAAAAAACTTCAGCAATCGGCGGTAAAAGAATACGCATTGTCGCAGAACTTACCTTTACTTCAACCCGAAAAACTACGAGATACTACATTCCTTGAAGCTTTAAGTCAGTGGCAAGCCGACGTTCAAATTGTTGTAGCGTTTCGTATGTTGCCCGAAGTTGTATGGAATATGCCCCGATTAGGTACTTTCAATCTACATGCTTCTCTGCTTCCCGATTATAGAGGAGCCGCTCCTATTAACAGAGCTATAATGGCAGGTGAAACAGAAACAGGTATAACTACGTTTTTCTTAACTCACGAAATAGATACGGGAGAAATTATTTTCCAAGAAAAGATAGTAATAAACGATACCGATAATGCAGGATTGGTTCACGACTCTCTCATGAACTTGGGCGCAAAATTAGTACAAAAAACAGTCGATGCTTTACTCGACGGATCAATTCGTTCTATTCCTCAAAACCAAATACAGTCTAATCCGGACTGTTTGAAGCTTGCTCCTAAAATATTCAAAGAAGATTGTCGCATCGATTGGACAAAAACAAGCAAAGAAATATACGACTTTATTCGCGGACTTGCACCCTACCCTGCCGCATTTACTGAGATAGAATTAACAGAAGGAGAGCTTTTGTACATCAAAGTATTCGAATCGAATAAACTGATCGAAGCACATAACCAGCTACCCGGAACTATCTCGTCCGACGGAAAAACCTATCTCCGTATCGCAACAGCCGATGGATGGCTCGAATTACGAACTATTCAGGTCGCAGGAAAGAAGTCTATGCCTATCGAAGACTTCCTGCGTGGCAGAAGAACTCAATAAATAAACCGAAGTTATTCCTATTCTAAATCGGATTAAAGACAAACCGATCAAGTTGTTGTATAACATGCCCCAAGTTTTACTATAACTTTGCTCAAGTTATAGTATCTTTTTAAACTTTTCTGTACAGAAAATAGACTAAGTTATTTAATGTTTTGGATCAAGTTATTGGAAGATAATTCGATAATTGAGTCTATCTCATCAAGAGGAACATCAAGAAAAAAAGTAACAATTCCTGTTTTTTCATCGCGCGACCAACGAAGCTTTTCTTCTACATTTACCCAACGGGCAGAAATAATATTACCCGGAAAAAAGATACTCAGTTTATCACTTTCTTTTTCTAGTATATGTATATAATAAGTCTGATCTTTTCGAGTGATAGCACCCCATGATTGTGGAGGGATATGACCACCGGACGTTCCGTAGATAGTATAACCGAAACGGTTTAACCATTCTCCCATTCCACAAAGAAGCTCTGAGGAAAGAGAATCAATACGACCGGTTGATTCAGGTCCTACATTAAGTAGTAGATTTGATCCGTATCCTGCTGCGCTTATTAAATAGTGAATCAATTCGGTTAGTGACTTATATCGGTTATCTTGAAGCTTATATCCCCAACTTCCATTGATTGTTTGGCAAGTTTCGAGGGGTAATAGTTTCGAAACGGTTGCATGTTCACTATAACCTGCTGTATTTCTTCCGGGAAGATCACGTTCAAAAGCTTGATAATCTTCTCCCGGAAGCGGATCAAGATGGTGATTGTTAGCTATCATACAATTAGGTTGGAGGGCATGAATAAGTTCATATATTTCAGAAAAATGCCAATCAACAGCACTTTCCTCGTGCGAAGAGGCATTATGAGGCATCTGATCCCATTCGCCATCAAACCAAATAAGAGAAACATCACCATAATTTGTTAGAAGTTCTGTAAGTTGTCCCTTCATGAATTCAATATAGTCATTCCAATTACCTTGAACTGTACGCCCAACATTTTTTCCTGTTCGACCGGTTTCATAAGCATAGTCATTCCTACTCCAGTCTAACAAAGAATAATAAAAACCCAATTTCATCTCTTGTTTCCGACAAGCTTCTGCCAATTGGGATATTAGATCCTTAGCATAAGGAGTATTCATAATATTCCAATCCGAAAGTTTTGTATCCCAATTACTAAAACCATCATGATGTCGGGAAGTAAAGACAATATATTTCATTCCTGCCGCTTTGGCTAACGAAACCCAAGCATCAGCATCAAAACATGAAGGATTGAATATCTGTTGAAGTTTCATATAATCATCTACTTTATATGGCTTCTGATTCATAATCCATTCTCCATCGGCTAAAACAGCATAGGGACCAAAATGAATAAACATTCCGAAACGAGCTTCATCAAACCAGCGATGATTGGGTATTGTTGTTTGTCCTATAGTTACAAACAGAGGGAAAAAAATTGCCACAATGAGGAAAAAAAGTTTTTTCATACACACTATAATTAGATAAGCAAATATACAACAACTTTCTTAATTTACATTCGAGAGCACAGTTTAAGTTCAAAGTTTCGTATCAAGAAAAACAACTCTTCCAACTTCTTTCAGAGTGTTTTGCAGTTTAAGAAAGTTATTGTATATTTGTTCGGTTAAATCTTATCGCATGAAATTCACCGGATCGATACTTTATCGCCGCTTCAAGAACATAAAAGAAAGAGATCATTTCTTTTTCTAACTACCTTTTTGGATTTATCGTCCAAGTCTTTTTATTACATAACAACGGTTTACCTGTGTATCTCGAACAACAGGTTTTACTTCATCAATATTCATCAAAATAAATATAAAAACAATAGTATGGAATTACCATTCGCTGAATCATGGAAAATAAAGATGGTTGAACCCATCCGCAAAAGCACTCGTCAAGAACGGGAAGTATGGATTAAAGAAGCATGTTATAATCTCTTTCAATTACCTGCCGAACAAGTTTATATCGACTTAATTACCGACTCGGGAACAGGAGCAATGTCTGATCGCCAATGGGCGGCTATGATGATGGGAGATGAAAGCTATGCGGGAGCAAGTTCGTTCTTTAATCTAAAAAAAATGATCTCTTCCTTAACCGGTTTCGACTATATCATCCCGACGCATCAAGGAAGAGCTGCCGAAAATGTTTTGTTCTCTTATCTAATCAAAGAAGGTGATATTATTCCCGGAAACTCTCATTTCGATACTACCAAAGGACATATAGAAGGACGTCGTGCTTTTGCCCTCGACTGTACGGTAGACGAAGCAAAAGATACTCAATTAGAACTTCCTTTCAAAGGAAATGTATCTATTCCGAAGCTCGAAAAAGCATTGGAAGAGCATCACGAGCGCGTTCCTTTTATTATTGTTACGATTACAAACAATACTGCCGGAGGACAACCTGTATCTCTTCAAAACTTAAAAGAAGTAAGAGAGGTAGCCAACCGTTATAAGAAACCGGTTTTATTTGACTCGGCTCGTTTTGCAGAAAATGCTTATTTCATCAAAACAAGAGAAACGGGTTATGCCGACAAAAGTATCAAGGAGATTACCCGCGAAATGTTTTCATATGCAGATGGAATGACGATGAGTGCAAAAAAAGACGGCATCGTAAACATGGGAGGATTTATAGCTACTCGCCTCGAAGAATGGTACGAAGGAGCCAAAGGTTTTTGTATTCAATACGAAGGCTATCTTACATACGGAGGAATGAACGGACGTGATATGAATGCATTGGCAGTGGGATTGGACGAAAATACAGAGTTCGACAACTTAGAGACTCGAATCAAACAAGTACAATATTTAGCCGAACAACTGGATGCTTTTAATATACCTTATCAACGTCCGGCCGGAGGTCATGCCATCTTTGTTGATGCCTTAAAAATTCTGACAAACGTTCCGAAAGAAGAATTTCCGGCTCAAACTTTAGCCATCGAGTTGTATCTCGAAGCCGGTATTCGAGGATGTGAAATCGGTTATATATTAGCAGATCGCGATCCTACAACTCACGAAAATCGTTTTGGAGGCTTAGATTTACTTCGTTTGGCTATTCCTCGCCGCGTGTATACAAATAATCACATGGATGTAATAGCCGTTGCTTTAAAGAATGTATACGATCGCCGCGAAAACATTCAACGAGGCGTAAAGATTACTTGGGAAGCTCCGCTTATGCGACACTTTACAGTAAAGCTCGAGCCTGCAAAATAACACCTATTATAATAGAAAAAGAGACTGCTCCAAAAGTACAATGGAGCAGTCTCTTTTTATTATATCCGAATATCAAAACGACTGAGCGCTTATTTACTGTTTAGTATATTGCTTTTCGTCGATTATAACCGAAGAGTCTGTTATATCCCGAGCCTTTGCAGTCCAAATGGTTCGTAGATCATGCATCGGTTCATTATATATCATATAAAGTATCCCCTTGCTTAAGGTCCATTCATTAAATTCGACTATATCTCTATGATTTATTAAACCTTCCTCCTCATCGTAGTAATACTTATCAGTAATAACATAGCCGTAAGTAGGATAAAATTCATAGATGATATGATAGTAAGCCATGTAGTCTTTATCGTATTGTGCTTCACTTTTCCAAATACCATAAAGCGCAGGCTCTACCTCTCCCGGAACTTTAAATGTTTCTTCGTCATGACATGAAGTAATGAAGAGAGAAGGAAAAAGAGTAATAATAAGCAATAAATAGATCTTATAATTCATATTCTAAGTAGGATTAATCAAAAGGTTGCCCAATTTCTTGAGCAACCTTTCTTATTATTTATCTCAATAAAATTTATTTTTTAGCTTTCTTCTTTCCGAACATATCAAATGCCATAGGCACTGCGATAAATAAAGAAGAAATTGTACCGCTAACAACACCTAAGATCATAGCGAATGCGAAGCTGCGGATAGTTTCTCCGGCAAAGAAGAATATAATAATCAACACTAACAATGTACTCAACGAAGTATTAAACGTTCTGTCCAAAGTAGAGTTCAATGCACTATTGTATATTTCATAACGATCTCCTTTCGGGAAAAGCTTATTATATTCACGTACACGGTCGAAGATTACCACCTTGTCGTTTACAGAATAACCGACAGCTGTTAGGATAGCACCAATAAACGTTTGGTCGATCTCAAGAGAGAACGGAACTAATCCCCAAAGTAATGCATATATACCAATAATAAACAAAGCATCGAAAGCCAAAGCTACAATAGTAGAAACACTATATGGTAAGTTGCGGAAACGAAGCAATATATAAAGACCGATACCTAACACAGCAAATATTATTGCCAGGATAGCACCTTTCTTAATATCACTTGCAATACTTGCGCCCACTACAGAAGAACCTTGAATATAATCGGTTTCGTTAGTAAACTCTTCGTATGATACGCCCGACAACAAACCGGTTTCTGTACCGAATGCGGCATATATCTTTTGTTTGATAATATCATCAAC
>JAJDGO010000050.1 GCA_030265685.1 Bacteroidales bacterium OttesenSCG-928-M11 | reverse complement strand
TAGATTAAAGAAAAAGCTACGACCTTTACTAGAACTCGAGAGCGGAAGTAATGATCCGATGGCATATCTCCTAACTATTGTACTAATTCAATTGGTATTAAGCTCCGAATCAGGAGGTCCTGACTATGGACAAGCCGTACTTGATTTGGTTTTACAGTTTAGTATCGGCATCGCTGCAGGCTTTATTCTTGGCAAGTTAGCTGTATGGGTTATCAATAAGATCAACCTAAATAATGATTCTCTATATCCGATATTAGTTTTTACTTGTGGAATATTCATCTTTTCCGCAACTTATTTTCTCAAAGGAAACGGATACCTTGCCGTTTATCTTGGTGGCTTGATCATCGGAAACTCAAAAATCATCCACAAACGATCTTCAATCCGGTTCTTTGATGGCTTGGCTTGGATAAGTCAAATAATAATGTTCTTGGTTTTAGGGCTTTTAGTAGTACCAAGTGCACTAAAATCTGTGGCAATTATTAGTATAATCATTGGCGTTTGGATGATTATCGGTTCAAGACCTCTTGCAGTTTTTATCTCACTTCTCCCTTTTACTAAGATGAAGTTTCGCGAGAAAACATTCATTTCTTGGGTAGGACTTCGGGGAGCTGTCCCTATAATTTTTGCAATATTACCTTTGGCTGCCGGAGCGCCACACGCCGACTTGATATTTAATGTTGTATTCTTTATCACTTTACTATCCTTACTTGTGCAAGGTACTTCTTTAACTCAAGTCGCCAAATGGTTAGGATTGGCATTAAAAGGAAAAGACAATACAAAATTTCAAGAGTTTGATGTGGAATTTTCTGAAGATATTAAGTCCACAATGACTGAGATTTCGCTACCTAAAAGCGTATTTTCCAATGGAAATAGGTTAATGGACATGCCTCTTCCCGACCAAACACTGGCAGTTATGGTTAAACGTCAGAATATTTATTTTATCCCAAAAGGAAATACCGAACTCCAACCGGGAGACAAACTTTTAATTATCACAAACGACGAAGATGCTCTGATCGAAACATACAAAAACTTGGGTATAAAGAATTATCGCTTAAGAAGAAATTAACAGATGAAAGACGACAATTGGAAAGATAGATTAAACATTGTATACTCTACCAATCCTAATTTCAGTTATGAAACGGAGGAAACAGAAGAGAAAGAAACCATATCAAACGAGAAACAGCCTCTTCGCATTTCATTAGATAAGAGAAATCGTGGTGGAAAACAAGTCACATTAGTTACCGGATTTGTCGGAACAGAAAATGATTTACAAATATTAGGCAAACTACTTAAGACAAAATGTGGTGTCGGCGGATCGGCAAAAAACAACGAAATCATTATTCAAGGGGATTTTAGGAAGAAAGTATTAGAAATACTTCTAAAGGAATCATATACTAAATCTCGTATTATTTAACATTGTTGTTGTGTTTCGTCCGAAATATTTTTACCTTTGTCTGAAAATAACTACGCATTCATAATGAATTTACGAAAAGTACACAAAGAGGGATATAAAATAATTGGAGGATTGCTTTTATTTTGTATTATATTAAACACGACCACATTCTACTTTCTTGGCAACAATTGGATATTTTATTTAATTGCCGGAGTATCATTAGTTCTGTTTACTTTGACTCTCATATTTTTTCGCGATCTTAATCGGGTTTATTCTGGGGATACCGAAGGGCTTATTATAGCTCCCGCCGATGGAAAAATAGTAGTAGTGGAAGAAGTTACCGAAAATGATCACTTCAAAGACAAACGAATACAGGTATCTATCTTTATGAGTCCGTTCAATGCTCATGTAAATTGGATTCCTGCAGATGGAACTGTGGTCGCAAACTCGCATCAAAACGGTCGATTCAGAGCCGCTTATCTCCCAAAATCAAGTATAGAAAACGAACGTTCTACTATAGTTATCGAAACAACTTGCGGACAAGAGATCTTAGTTCGACAAATAGCCGGAGCAATGGCCAAAAGAATTGTCACTTATGTCAAAAAAGGTGATGCATGTCGTATTAATGAAGAATTAGGTTTTATTAAATTCGGATCACGTGTTGATATATTCCTCCCTCCTAATGCTGATATTAGAGTAGATTTAGGGCAAAAAGTTTCGGGCAATCACACAGTAATAGCCTATCTAAACAAATAATCTATACAAAAGAAGCGGCATGAAACACATCCCAAACATGATTACACTCTTAAACCTTTTTGCAGGTTGCATGGCATGTATCATGATATTACGTTTCAATTCCTATACCGGAGCATTAGTTTTTATCTGTATGGCTGGGTTGTTTGATTTCCTCGACGGATTTGCCGCTCGATTATTGAAAGCATATTCTAAATTAGGAGAACAATTAGACTCTTTAGCCGATGCTGTAAGTTTTGGTGCAGCTCCCGGATTTATTGTTTACTCTTTTCTAAACGAAAGTTCACAAGGAACGCCTTTAGCCAACAAAGTTGCATTTTTAGGTTTATTAATTCCGATCTTTTCTGTTGTCCGATTAGCCAAATTCAATATAGATACACGTCAAACAAATTCTTTTTTAGGCTTGCCGGTTCCGGCTTGTGCTATTTTTTGGGCATCATTTATTCCCGCCTTGTACAATCAAAACATTATAGGAACAACAGTTTCCTTGATAGTATCTACACTAATAATTATTTTTTCACTACTAATGGTATCTGAAATACCCATGTTTTCCTTGAAGTTCAAAAATACTTCCTGGAAAGACAATAAATGGCCTTTTTCTTTTATAGGACTTACTGTTATAACCTTGATAATTACTTATACACTCGGGCTATTCTTTTGGGGAATATCATCGATAATTGCCTTATACATAATCATGTCTCTAATCAAATCGATTAGCAAATAAACATTTATTACCATGAAAACATTTGTAACCGGGATTATTTCTTTGTTTATCTGTGCCAATATTTGGGCGCAAACACAAAACATTTGGGAAACGCCAACCATTATTGACGAAGGTAAAGAATCTGCTCGTGCTTGGTTTATACCTTATGCAACAAAAGCAGAACTTGAAAAGGACAACAAATTCGAGTCATCGTATATTCAATCGCTCAACGGCTCTTGGAAGTTCAAGTTTGCCGAAAAAGTATCCGATAGATCTTTGGATTTTTATAAAGTTGACTTGGATGATTCCGCTTGGGGAAATGTACAAGTCCCGGCTAGTTGGGAAACTCAGGGATATGGCGTTCCGGTCTATACAAATGTGACTTATATCTTCCCGAAAAACCCTCCCTATTTAGACAATGAAGACTTACCGATAGGCACATATCGCACTTGGTTTGATCTAAATCCTTCTTTTAACGACAAACAAATATTCCTTAATTTCGGATCTATCGCCGGAGCCGCAACGATTTATATCAATGGTCAGAAAGTAGGTTATACAAAAGCGGCCAAAACACCTGCCGAATTTGACATCACACCTTATATCAAGCCGGGCAAAAACTTATTGGCTATCCAAATATTCAAATGGAGCGATGCATCTTATTTAGAAGATCAAGATTTTTGGCGATTAGCCGGAATAGAACGGGATGTAATGTTGATCGCACGCCCAACAACTTCGATCGAAGACTTTTTTGTTGTCAGTTCATTAGACGACAAATACGAGAAAGGAATATTCAATATCGACATCAAACTTCGTAATTTCAAAGAAAGTTTGAGTAATAATAAGATACGGATGGCTCTTTACGACGAAAACGGAAAGAAAATTACGGGGAAAGAATGGTCAAACATCCAAGTTTCTCCCAAGAACTTAGAGACTCTTTCTTTTTCAACCAAGATAAATAAAATTGCAACTTGGAGCCCGGAATATCCAAACTTGTATTCTCTACAAATAGAATTATTAGACAAAGATGGTAATACTTTGGAATGGGCAGGAAGTAAGATCGGATTTAAACGAGTAGAAATTAAAAATGCCCAGTTACTTTTCAATGGAAAAGCCGTTATTATTCGGGGAGTAAACATACACGAACACCACGAAACATTCGGACATTATGTAGATAATGAAACTCGAATAAAAGATTTGCAACTGATGAAGCAATATAATATTAATGCGATTCGGACAAGTCATTATCCTCAGGCTCCGGAGTTTTATCAATTGTGCGATAAATACGGATTTTACGTCGTTGACGAAGCAAACATCGAAGCACATGCTTTAGATGGTTTTGATAAAACCAGACATCCTTCTTTTATCGAAGATTGGAAAGGACAACATTTAGATAGAACTATCCGCATGTTTGAGCGAGATAAAAATTTCGCATGCATTATTACTTGGTCATTAGGAAATGAAAGTAACTTCGGACCTAACTATGAAGCCACTTATAGTTGGTTAAAAGAAAACGACAAAGCATCTCGTCCGGTACAATGTGAAAGAACATGGAGCGAATTTACAGATATTATCTGTCCAATGTACTCTTCTCTCAACAATGTTGAAAATTATGCAAACAATCCGGAATCTTATCGTCCTTATATTCTTTGTGAATATGCACACGCTATGGGTAATAGTACCGGAAACTTTCAGGAATACTGGGATCTTTTTATGAAATATCCTATCCTACAAGGTGGTTTTATTTGGGATTGGGTAGATCAAGGATTAGCAACTTATGATGAACAAGGACGAAAGTATTGGTCTTATGGAGGTGATTTAGGAGGACATCTTTGGACACATGATGAGAATTTCTGTGCAAATGGTCTTATTAATGCAGACAGAACTATTCATCCGGGACTAAACGAAGTAAAAAAAGTTTATCAACCGATTTGGATAAAAGGAGAAACTCCTACTAACGGACAGATAAAATTGAATATAAGTAATCATTATTTATTTACCGATCTCAAAGAATTGAAGTTCAGTTGGGAAATACTACAAGAAGGAAAGTTAGTAAAAACAGGTGAAGATATAGTACAAGGAAAGCCCGGAAAAACCATTTCGAAAACTATTTCGTTCGGAGAATTAGACGAAAGTAAAGAAAGTTTTATTACCATTAAATTTTCAGCACCAATAGAAACAGACATGATTCCGGCAAACCATGTCGTTGCACAAGAACAATTAGTTCTATTCGCACAAGATTACCAAGAAGAAATACCAGAAGGGAATCTAACTTTCGAGGAAACCGACAATGCTTTTATTTTCTCGTCAGGAGATACAAAAGGACAAATAAATAAACGAAACGGAAAACTAACCGAATATAGTTATAAAAACAAACGATTAATTACCGGATCTCCAACACCTAACTTTTGGAGAGCTCCGATAGATAACGACTTTGGTCGACTATTACAAAGGAGTTCTAACCAATGGAGAAATGCAGGTGACTACATGTATACTACAAGTTCGACGGCAAATAAGAACAAAGATGGAAGTATCATGATTTCTATCGAACAAAAACTAAGCTACACCGACATACCTTATACAACTCAATACCTAATTTATCCCGACGGATCGATCAAGATTAGCGGAACAATGGATATGACAAACAAGAAACATCCCGAACTTCCTCGTTTTGGAATGAAAATGCAACTACCTTTAGAGTTCGACAATGTTGAATACTACGGCAGAGGACCTTGGGAAAATTATAACGATCGCAATACAAGTGCATTTGTCGGAGTATATAATGGTTCGGTAGAAAGCTTAAAATTCGATTATATCCGTCCGCAAGAGAACGGTTATCGTACAGATTGCCGCTACATACGCTTTACAAATAAATCGGGAGAAGGAATTTGTTTCGAATCAACCGATAACTTGATCTGTTTTAATGCTCGACATAATTTCGACGAAGACTTTGATCCCGGATTAACAAAGAAACAGCAACATTCTATTGATATTGATCCTCGCAAAACATTAGCTGTTAATATCGATCTTAAGCAAATGGGGCTCGGAGGAAACGATTCTTGGGGAGCACGTCCTTTGGATAAATATCGATTACTTGATGATATATATTCATATTCCTATATCATTAAACCTGTTAAATAAAACAACTACCCTAACTTGATAGAATGAAAAAAAAGAAAGTATTGCCCATTATTGAAAAAGTAACAATCACTGGTGTTGCAGCAGAAGGAAAAGCGATAGCCAAAGTAGATAACTTAGTTATTTTTGTACCTTATGCTGTACCCGGAGATATTGTAGACATACAACTTACTCGTAAAAAAAGCACCTACGCAGAAGGAAAAGCCATCCGTTTTCATGAGTATTCAGAAAAAAGGAAACAAGCTTTTTGCGAACATTATGGTATCTGTGGAGGCTGCAAATGGCAAATACTTCCCTATAATGAACAAATAAAATACAAACAACAACAAGTAACCGACAATCTTACCCGAATAGGTAAGATCGAGTTACCGGAAATATCGCCCATACTTGGTTCGGAAAAAACCCAATTTTACCGTAATAAATTGGAATTTACCTTCTCTAACAAGCGTTGGATGACTATAGAAGAGATGCAGTCTGGGGTTAAGTTTGAAAATATGAACGCTTTAGGATTTCATATTCCGGGAATGTTCGACAAGGTTCTCAATATCAATAAATGTTGGTTACAGGAAGATATTTCCAATCAACTTCGAAATGCGATCAGAACATTTGCCGACGAGCACAACTATACCTACTTCGACCTAAGAAATCAACACGGACTGCTCCGAAATATAATCGTCCGCACCTCAAGTACTGGGGAAATTATGTTGATTGTAATCTTTTATGAAGATGACAATGAGAAACAAAAGGCCTTGCTTCAACACATAGCCGATCAGTTTCCACAAATAACTTCACTCCTATACATTATCAACCAAAAAGCAAACGATACGATTACCGACCAAACGGTGCATGTATTCAAAGGAAGAGATTATATTTTGGAGGAAATGGAAGGATTAAAATTCAAGATAGGGCCCAAATCATTCTACCAAACAAATAGCGAACAGGCATACAACTTGTATAAGATAGCTCGCGACTTTGCCGGACTCACAGGAAACGAGCTTGTTTACGACCTATATACAGGAACAGGAACCATAGCTAACTTTATTTCCCGAAAAGCAAAACAAGTTATTGGGATCGAGTATGTTCCCGAAGCGATCGAAGATGCAAAAGAAAATTCGGAAAGAAATAATATTACTAATACCCTTTTCTTTGCCGGAGATATGAAAGATTTACTTAATACTGAATTTATTGAAAAATTTGGTCGTCCGGATGTTATTATTACTGACCCACCCCGGGCAGGTATGCATGCCGATGTAATACAAACTATTCTCTTCGCCGAGCCGAAACGTATTGTATATGTTAGTTGTAATCCGGCAACTCAAGCTCACGACTTGAGTCTTTTGGACTGTAAATATTCCGTCACTCGCATACAACCCGTAGATATGTTCCCTCATACTCACCATGTAGAAAATGTAGTTCTGCTGGAAAGAGTCGACAAACCAGAAAAATAAATTAGAACTCGAGCCGAAG
>JAJDGO010000005.1 GCA_030265685.1 Bacteroidales bacterium OttesenSCG-928-M11 | reverse complement strand
CAAAAATAAAAAAAGGACAAATCGGATGAAGTTCCAATTTGTCCCTTTAAGTGCGGCTGAAGGGACTCGAACCCCCACGCCTCTCAGCACTAGATCCTAAGTCTAGCGTGGCTACCAATTACACCACAGCCGCAAAGCGACGGCAAAGATAAATAAAAAATAATAATCCCCAAAATTAAAGTAATTTTTTTTTTACTTTGTGCTGGATTTATTGGCCGAAAAAACAGTTTTGCTCTATTATTAATGTATTTTTACTTGATTATGGGTTTATCCGATAGCAACTTTTTTAGAAAAAGTCAGCTCATTGTTATTTATTTGTACAATATAAACGGCTGGAGTCTCATTTACACTTAATTTTAATTCTTCCGATAAAATAAAAGCTTTGGTAACTAATATTCCGGAAAGACCGTAGATCCTTACATAACTGCCAATAGGAGCATTTTTGATAATGATGTTTTTTTCTTCATTAATATAGATGTCGATACCTGAAGTTTGGGATATGTCTTTAATCCCAGTGTCTTCGGGTTCTGTATATGTATCATTACCATTTGTCAACCAATCTAATGTGAAATTGAGGAAAATCAAGGAATATCCTTCGGAGAAATGGCTTTCTTCTACATAAGCCCCAATTGTTCCGTCGGGTAATATTGTCAAAGAAGAATAGGCCGAGCCTCCCGGACAAATTGTTTTCTTTATAGGCCAAGTTTTTCCTTCGTCATAACTTAAGAATACTGAAACATTTTGACGGCTGGAAGAATGATTTGGAATAGAATGAAGCAATCTATTTTTATCATATCCATCAATAGTAGATGTATATCGAATAATATCACCATTACAATTTGGTTCAATTAATTGAAACCACGAAGATACTTTGCTCCAAGTAATACCTTTGTCTGTTGATTTTGTATAATATCGAGCTCCTTTACTTTGTCTGCGGATACTCATAAGGATTGTTCCATCGTTTAGTTCTACAACTTTGGATTCATCACCTCCCGACATGGCTCGTTTAGAAACATTCCAGGTTTCTCCATTGTCGTCGGAATAGAAAACATAGTTAGATAAGCTGCCACCGGATGTTTCTCTTACTGCGGATACAAACATAATACGTCCGTCTCGTGTAAGTAATCCATTACCTGAAGCACAGAACGAACCGTACCAATTCTTTCTTTCTGCATCAGAACACTTACTTCCGTAAAGTTGATCGGTTATATCTTTGGGTTTAGTCCAAGTAATCCCGTTGTCAAGACTTTTAGAAATATAAGTACGTATCGGATTGGTTGGAGTAGATTGGAATAATCCGGGTCCTCCTACGAAAATACACAATAATCCGTTTTCTTCATTTGTTCTAACAAGGCCTGCATCGCCAAACCCCTTTTCATACCCTGTCCCGGTTGCAATAGTTAATGGATCAGACCATGTTTTTCCGTTGTCGGTACTTCGGTTTATTAAAATATCAATATCTTGAGGTAGATCGGCTTCGTTGTTTTTTCTTTTATCTGTGGCTATAACAATAGAGCCATCCTTAGCTGTAATGATAGCAGGTATTCTATAGTTTTTCGAACCGTAGTCTCCGGGAGAGTATAACATTTGTCGAGATAGTAAGATTGTACGATAACCTTCTTCTGAAGATTTGATAAGTTCGAAACGTTCATTTTCGGTTGAAAGGGAAAGTATTTCTGCATCTACAGCATTACCTTCTTTGGCATCCTCGTCAATATTATAAGTTATCCATAAATAGTTTATTCCTGGAATTAATTCCCCTGAAAGAGGACATGTGATTTCTTCTTCCGACGGCTGACAACTTCCTAATAATGTAGCAGATGATACATCTCTCCAGTCAAATTTATTAATATTGCCGGTAGAATAAATATTGATACGGCTGATGTCTTTGATATTAGTTGTTCCTTCCGTATTGAATTTTATTGATTGGAAACTAACCGACTCATTTCCTTTGGTTTGAATAGCGGCTTTTAGTATAACTTCATTTTGGTTTCCTTTTCCTGTGTAATTGATGTCTTGAGTAAGTTTAATGTTTTCAATTTCGCAGACTCCGGGTAGAGGATAGTTGACAAGAGTTCCGGTATGATTATTTCCACTTATATCCGGAACTGAGTACTCAGATACGTCTTCGAAATCATAAGCAGCTACCAAGTCTGCAGTGTTTGAGTCTACTGCCGAAGTTTGATCGTCGAAAATTTCCGTACTACTTAATGCTTTTTTCCAAAAACGAAGATTATCAATTTCTCCTTTCATATAATACCCATAAGTAGAAGCTGTTGGTCGGCCGGCTCCTACAACAACATCGTAATCATTTTCTACATACCAAGGCGAAATGTTTTTGGAACCCGAATCTCCCACTTTTTCTCCTTCGTGGTATAAGTACATTTTCTTCTCTTTGCGGTCGACAACAAAAGCAATATGAAACCAATTGCCGAGTTTTCCTCCTTTAGTTGACCACACAGACATGGAGTTGTTATGATTTCCATCAGTATTTGGGGCATTGTTTGCATAAAAATTATTAGTTCCATTCTTTCCTCCCCAAAGTTCATAACCGCTTTTGGGAGATCCATCCATGCATCTTTTGGTAATAAAGCGTTGTGCGCTTTGAGTGTCAACAAACTGATCCAATTTTACCCAACAGGTAATGGAAAAACTTTCTTCTGTTGTGATATTAAAGTCTTCATGAGAGGCAATTAACATCAACTGATCAATCCCATTCAGCTTCAAAGAATTGCCGGATTGGGAAAACATTGTACTTACAGAAAAGCAAGTAACCAAAATGGTAAAGTAAATTTTTAAATGTGTTTTCATCTTCATAAAGTTAGTACGATTTGCGGAATATATAAACTTATTCTCTATAAACAAATATTATTATAAATAAATATGGTACAAATATAATATAATGTTTTTTAATATGTAGTATAAAATAAATAAAATATGATATTGTTAATATTAAAAATAAGTTATCGCAAGAATAAATACTATATAATGTTGTTTTTATTATCTCTAAAAAAAGGTTATATTTGCACTTGATAAAAGTATTATGAGTAGATCAAAGGAATATCAAACATTATGGATAAAAAAGAGACAACTCTGGTAAAAACGGTACAACAACAAATATTAGATTATATAACTAAAGGAGGATACTCTCCTAATCAAGTCTTACCAAAAGAAAATGAACTTTCCGATATTTTAGGTGTAAGTAGGGTAGTACTTAGGGAGGCTTTGAGTAGTTTAAGGGCTTTAGGGTTTATAGAAACCAAAAGAAAAAAAGGAACTGTACTGATTTCTCCCCAGCCTTTTAGTATAATGGGACTTATTATAAACTCGGGGGCTTTGAATAATGACTCGATTCGAGATTTATATGAGTTAAGATTGATGCTGGAAGTTGGTTCTGCTGATTTTATTTTCGAAAGAAAAAATGAAGAACATATGGACAACTTGTTGCAGTTAATAGAGGAGGAAGAAAATACAGACGATTTAGAGCGATTGATTGAAATAGATATGGAATTCCATTCCTCTTTATATCGAATGGCTAATAGTAGGAGTTTGTCGGATTTTCAAAGTTTAATAGCTAAAATATTCTCTTTTTATCCACAAACAAGGAATAGGCCGGAAATAGTTACTCACAGAGGGTTATATACTATATTAAAGAATGGCAACCCTGACTTGTTCCGCTCTGCGATGCGGCTTCATTTAACTTATCAATTTGATAATCGGGACGAATACTTAGACGCTTATTTTAAAAAACAAATAATAGATAACCAATAACTATTCTTTCAAAAGTTTTCTGGCTTCTTCGATGAGGGTATCTTTACCCTCTAAGATGTCGTTTTCTTGTAGTTCTACATAAATATCCGGCTCGATCCCAAATTCTAAATGCTTCATATTGGCATTGTACATGGGACAGGCCGAAAAACGAACTCCCCAACCGTTAGGTAATTCCGAACTAAAAGGCAAACCACTACCTCCTCCTGTGCGATCACCAAGTATTTTTACATTAGGACAATAAGTCATTGCATTCACAAAGTCGTTTGTTGCGCTATAACAATGCCGATTTGTGATAACGATAACCGGTTTTTGGTAACGAAGTCGATTGGATGGTTCGAGATATTTAGCTATTGGTTCGGAAAAGTCATTGTGTCCTTTCCCGGTTTTATGCTGTATATAACCGACTAAAGTTTTTTCATTAACGAAACGAGAGGCAATTCTGTCTGCCATATCTAAATAACCTCCTCCGTTTTCTCTTACATCAATAATAATCCCGGAGCAAATACTCAATCGATCTATAATATAATCCAAATTGGTTTCCCCAACTTTTGACGAAAAACTTGTATAACGTATATAGCCTACATTGTCGTTTAGTATTTTATATCGCATTCCTCCGGCAATTAAATAGTCGGTTCCGAGATATTTTTTAGTAATTTCTTCATTATAATTGGATGGAAAATCTTCGTACCAACTCCAATACCTGCCATAATCAAACGAGGAAGACAGATTAACATGACCATCTTTTAGCTCGGATAACATTTCGCAGAGTAGTGTAAATAGCGATTCTTGACTTAGGTTCTTGTTCAATCGTCCTTTATAATTAAGGTATATCTGATCCCAATCAACATCTTTGTACTCAAAAAAACAATAATTTTCGTCCATTATCTTCCATAATGCCTCGAAGTTTCCTTGTGTCGAATTTTCAAATTCTTCTACTTCTACGCAACCGGAAAAGAATCCGATGATAATACAGGTACAATATAGAAAAAATCGCTTCATTTTAATTGAAAATAGATTGATATGGACCTTCCGTATAGGCTTTCTTGCTTGAAACTTTAAGTAGATTATACGAAATCCCAATTAGAAAAGAGTTCGTCCATATTTGTGTATTTAGGTCGTTAATCCGTGTTTCATATAAATTGTTCATGTAAGATATTTTGAGTGTATAAGCATGTTTTGACGGAAATTCGACAGACAGCATATTGCGCATCAATATCTGATTATGGAATGATGCGAAATGAAAGATTCCGTTATAGTTTTCCATGTCGATTTCATAATACGATTGTCCGTATTCGTGGGCATACATTATACCGGCGAAAGGTAAATCTACTTGATAACGAAAAAACATAAGCTGATTGGCAAAGGACAATGGATAAGTTGCCATTCCTGAAAATCCCAGATTAAGATTAACTTTTGGAGTTGCCGGATTATTTCCGTTGCGTGTATTATAAACGAAGCCAAGCAGAGCATCTGCTTTCAGTCCGGCAAAGAAAGTGAATTTGTTTACAGGCTTGAATTTGTAAAGTAACCCAAATCCGTACTCAAACATTCCTGTGTATTGATTGGCTGTTCCGCTTTCGTTTTTCGAGTTAGAAAAGTCTACGGTAAACAAATGCTGACGGGCAATCTTTCCATCCGCTAATTTGGTCATTTTCATTTGTTCGAAAAGGAAAGTAAAATTAGTTCCCTTATACTTTAGTGGAGATAAATAGGTATCATAAACAGAATTGTTTCCCAATCCGACCATATAAGAGTCGTAAGTTAAAGAATTTTTCAACTCTTGTGCATGAGATAAAGTAGAACAAATAAAAAACAAAATAATGGATGCTATTATTTTATCTATCTTTTTCATGTTGTCTGTGGAATAGAGATAGTTAAAACAAACGTTGTTGCCCTGTTATCTCGTCTAATATCTCAGCCAAAGGTTTATCATCTTCTTCCGGTTCTATATCTATTTCCGGTTGATTGGGCGATGTTTCTTCTATAATTTCCGGGAAACGTAAAGGTTCTATTTCCTTTATTTCGGATACTTCGAAAGTAGATATTCGTTTTCCCTTCGCTTTGAAGCTTTTTACGGCAATAAACTCTTCTACATCGATTACTAAAGGTTCGCGAAACTCGTCAAGTCCTCCAAATGTTACTTCGATACGAGGATATACGGTTTGCGTCATTAACAATAACTTCGAATCCGGGTTTTCTCCAAGGAAGTTTTGTTTCCTATTACTTGGCTCAAGAGTAAAACGTTTCAGATATGGGAAGCCTTGTTCGGCGTCGAATAAAGCAACACTCCATACTTTGTCGGGAGTAAACTTTTCTACAAAGCGAAGAGCTTCTTGGTAATGATTGCTTGAGTCGAAAGAAGTTGTATAGAAATCGCCGTTCTGTTGTACTACAAGAACCAAATCGTCGGCAAAAAATTCGCCCAAGTATTCTCCTCTTCCGTCATAGTTGATGCGAGAAATATCATGATCGAACCATACTTGGCGTCCTCCCAAAGTAGATCCTCCTTTTGATTTCAACGATATTTTATGAATATCGGCTTTAGTTAGAATATTTCCCATCGAACCTCGACCTTTAATCATAATTTCGCTGAAGCTTTTATCAAAAACGAGTAATTTTTGACGCGGTTTTGGTTTTAGTATTACTTTAACCGTCTCGGCTTCTCCATTCGGGTTGGCAGAGAAATATAAGATGCGGCTGCCTGCTTTGCCTTTTGTCAGGTCGTATTCTTTGTCGCGGGTAATACCTGTTACGGCAAAACGTTTGATGTAATTAGCTCCTATTTTGCCATCGCGGTATATTACATTATATATAGTGCGCGTGTCGTTGCGTTTGAACACATTGGCATATAGAATGTTTTTGCCGACAAACATTTTTTCGCTTACTTTTACTATTTTATATTTGCCGTCTTTGTAGACAATAATTACATCGTCGATGTCGGAGCAATTACAGATGTATTCATCCTTTTTAAGTCCGTAGCCGATAAAACCTTCTTCGCGGTTAATATAAAGTCTTTCGTTTGCCTCGACAACTTTTGTTGCCTCGATGGTGTCGAAGTTTCGTATTTCGGTTTTGCGATCCCGGTCTTTTCCGTATTTTTCTTTTAGGGTAGAGAACCAATTGATAGTAAAATCGACTATATGTTCGATGTGATTGTTTATTTCTTCTATCTGGACTTTGTAAGATGCTATCAGATTTTCGGCGCGTTCTTTATTGAATTTCAAGATACGTCCCATCTTAATCTCTAGCAAACGGATCAAGTCGTCGTTGTTTATTTCCCGAACAAATTGGGGCTTGAACGGAGTTAAGCGTTTATCTATGTGCGAAAGAGCAGCATCTATGTCTTTTGCGTTTTCGAATTCTTTATCTTTATATATTCTTTCTTCGATAAATATCTTTTCGAGAGAAGCATAGTGTAAGGATTCGAAAAGTTCGCTTCGTTGTATTTCAAGTTCGGCTTGTAATAGAGCCTTTGTGTTGTCGGTTACGTGCCTAAGTACGCTCGATACGTTTAAGAATTGAGGTCTGTTTTCTTCATCAATTACGCAACAATTGGGAGAGATACTAATTTCGCAGTCAGTAAAAGCATAAAGGGCATCGATTGTTTTGTCCGACGAAACGCCCGAAGCTAAGTGGATGATTATTTCTGCGTCTTTAGCAGTCATGTCTTCCACTTTCTTGATCTTGATTTTCCCTTTTTCGTTTGCTTTTAGTATCGATTCTACCAAAGTAGAAGTAGTTTTTCCGAAAGGAATTTCTACAATACTCAAGGTTTTGTTGTCTATTTTGTTGATTTTTGCGCGTACTTTTACGGCTCCTCCTCTTTCGCCGTCGTTATATCGCGATACATCAATGTAACCTCCGGTTTGAAAATCGGGATATAAAGCAAATTCTTCATCCCTTAAATAAGCAATGCTTGCATCAATTAATTCATTAAAATTGTGAGGAAGTATTTTTGATTGCAAACCTACGGCGATTCCTTCTACGCCTTGTGCTAATAAAAGGGGGAATTTTACGGGAAGAGAGATCGGTTCTTTGTTTCTTCCGTCGTACGAAAGCTTCCAATGGGTTATCTTCGGACTATAAAGTACTTCAAGTGCAAACTTAGAAAGACGGGCTTCTATGTATCTGGGAGCAGCGGCACCGTCTCCGGTGAGAATGTTTCCCCAGTTTCCTTGACAATCTATTAAGAGATCTTTCTGACCTAATTGTACCAAAGCGCCACCAATAGATTGATCTCCGTGTGGATGAAACTTCATTGTGTCTCCAACAATATTAGCAACTTTATTATACCGACCGTCATCTAACCGTTTCATAGTATGAAGTATTCGACGTTGTACGGGTTTTAGGCCATCAATAATATGAGGAACGGCACGATCGGTAATAACATATGAAGCATAATCCATAAACCAATTCTTATACATCCCAGATAAGACGTGAGTTTGATCATTTCCTTCGCTTTTTTCGGGGATTAAATAGTCTGAATGACCATCTATTGGCTCTTCGTTTTCGTATATTTCTTCGGTATCTTCGGCTTTCATATTCGTTTAATCAAGACGGACAAAGATAAGAAAAAAAAATGAATAATAAGAACAAGTAGAAGTTGATGCGGATAGACAGGCTTTTGTTGGTTTGTTTCTATTTGTTTTTGCCGGTCTTAGTAATTGTTTGTTTCGGCAGAAAATCTATTGTTGAAAAAGATACTGGAACTTCGTTAAAAAGATACTATCTTTTTAAACTTTTCTGTACAGAAAATGTATCAACTTATACTATAACTTTACCCAAGTTTAAGTATCTTTTTGGGGAGGTTTTTTTTGTGTTTTTTGTTCTAGAAAGAGAAGTTGCAAACTTGCAAGGCATACTCGATCTCGTTGATAGTAAAACCTCGCCCTAAGGCAAAACGAGTGAGCTTTTGTCGGAGTTCGTATTCGTTTTTTGCTTTTACGGAACGATGTTTTTGTTGGAGAAGGGCAACGAGTCTTTCCTTATTGTCTGTCGGATCGATTGTGGTTAATGCCTCGTCGATAATAGATTTTGGGATCGACTTATTCTTTAGTTCGAAAGCTATTTTATAAATTCCCCAACCATTGTGTTTGTTTTTGTCATGAACAAAGGCGCGGGCGTAACGAACTTCGTCTACAAAACCTTGTTTGCTTAAATAATCGATGATCTTGTTTTGATCGGCGGGCAATAGTTCCCAGTTTGTCATCTTTTTTCGAAGGTCGGCGGTGCAACGTTCGCCTCGACTACAATATGCCGCCAACTTATGGAGTGCTTGTTCGTACGAAAGTTTCATAACCGAGCCTTTATCATTCTGTCTTTCCCTGAAATATCTTTCCGAAGGATAACTTCTTTGAATCCTTTTCTTTGGAGCATTTCCTGAGTTTCTTTTCCGTAAATCGAACTTGTTTCGAAAAATAAGTAACCTGCTGGTGAAAGATGGGTTAATGCATAGTCGGCAATTTTCTCATAAAAAAGTAAAGGCTGGTCTTGCGGAACAAAAAGAGCCAAATGAGGCTCGTAATCCAAAACATTACTAGACATAATTGCCTGCTCTTCGGGTGTAATATAAGGCGGATTACTTACGATAATGTCCCATTGGTTTTCGTTCTCGAAAAAAAGAAAAGAGTTGTCCAATACATTGGCTTCGATAAATTCTACGTCGACAGTATTTAATTTTGCATTCTCGCGGGCAGTTGCCAATGCTTCGGGCGATAAATCAACGGCGCTTACTTTTGCTTTGGGCAAGTGTTTTGCTAAACAAATCGCAATACATCCCGATCCGGTTCCGATGTCTAATATGTTGATAGAAGTTCCTTTTGGGAAAGAAGATAATATCCATTCAATCAACTCTTCTGTTTCGGGTCGAGGGATCAAAACCTTGTTGTTTACGATGAATGGAGTGTCGAAAAATTCGGATTTCCCCAATATATATTGTATAGGACGAAAGGCTTGAAGCTGAAATATAATTTCCTTTATCCGAAGTTGCTCTGTGTCTGATATTTTTATATCTTTGCCGAGCAAAAAAGAATGTTTGTCGATACGGCAAACACTTTCCAATATCAAAAAAATCAAGCTTTTGATTTCCTGATCAGGATAGTAGTCTTTCAATTGTTCCTTAATGAATTGAATTGTTTCTTGCATGAAAGGAGAATATATTGGCAAAGGTAGTAAGATAACTTAAAAGAAAGGCAAAACAACATGGTTTTTAACGAAAAATACATGCTCCGTTGCTTGCAATTAGCAGCTAAAGGAAGGGGGCGTGTAGCTCCTAATCCGATGGTTGGTTCTGTAATTGTATGGAATGATTCGATTATCGGCGAGGGTTATCATCGAACTTATGGCGAGTCACACGCAGAAGTGAATGCTATTGCTTCGGTTAAAGATGTTGATTTGCTAAAAGATTCTACACTTTATGTTAATCTTGAGCCATGTTCGCATTATGGAAAGACACCTCCTTGCGCCGATTTGATTATCAATAAAGGAATCCCTCGTGTTGTTATAGGAATACAAGACCCATTTCCTAAGGTTGCAGGAGGGGGAATCAAGCGTTTGATAGACGCCGGAATAGAAGTTGTTGTCGGAGTACTTGAAGACGCTTGCCGGGAACTAAACAAACGTTTCTTAGTTTTCCATGCAAATCACCGGCCTTATATTATATTAAAGTGGGCTCAGTCTTCCGACGGATTCATTGATAAGCTCAGGGAAGTAGGAGATAAGCAAACTCCGGTTAAGTTCTCGGACGATTTTACACAAATATTGGTTCATAAACTAAGGGCAGAAGAGAATGCGATCATTGTTGGCAAAAATACCGAACGATTAGACTCTCCTTTGCTCACAACCCGCTACTGGGATGGAAAGAATCCGGTTAAAATCGAGCTGGATAATAATAAAACTTTATCCGAGTTGATGGGAGAAATGTACGATTTAGGTTGGCAATCTTTAATTGTAGAAGGAGGAAGTCGCCTGTTATCAAGCTTTATCAAGGAAGGCTTATGGGACGAAGCACGAATAGAGATTGCAGATTTTTTGCTTAAAGATGGTGTAAAAGCTCCGGCAATTAACGGAATCATTGAGGATGTTCAAAAGTATAAAAACTCAGTTCTTTTACATTATAGGAACGAAATTAAACCTAAAAATATATAAATATTGTCGAACTTGGCTGCTATAGTAAAAAATAGTTCTACTTTTGCAGGCAGCTCGCTTAAATAAATAAAAGAATGCGCTCGAAATTAAGGATATTCGCACTTTGTAGTCTTTTTGGCCTGTTATTTGGCTGCGAAAAGAACGGAACAGATTTAGATAAAATAATACTTTCAGAAGATGCTCATCTGTTATCTTTTTACTTAGCAAGTGATTCTATTTCGTATTTGTCGGATACAAAGTTCTCGATAGACCAACGAAATGGGAAAATTTTCAATAAAGATTCTTTAGTTTACCAAACTTCATTTAAGGATAAGGTCAAGATTATTTTCACAAAAGGAAACAATAGCTCAACAGTTACTTGGGCAGACCAAGATACTGTTAAAATTGCTTCGGGAGATACAATTAAGATAACGGATCATTTAATGGGATTAAAAGTATTGGCTCCGGATGGACTTAGAACAAAGCATTATGAGTTGAGAATTAATATCCATCAAGCCGATCCGGATTCAATTAGTTACAACAGAATTGCCAATAATGTTGATGCTTTGAATGCCGACTTAACTAAAACGATTTTATTCCGAAATAATTATTATCTGTTCTCCAAAAAAGGTAGCGAACTTTCTTTATATCAGTCGGAAGATTTAGTAAATTGGGAAGCTGTTGCTACTGAAAATTTGCCGTCCGGACTGGTTATAAAACAAATAGTAGCTGGTAGTAATTGCGTTTTTGCTCATACGGAAACCGGCGAGTTGTATATGTCGGACGATTTAGTAGGCTGGGATCTTATCGAATCCGAAAAAGTTGTCGCCATATTAGGTCTACTGTATAAAAGTTCGATTCAAACTCAAAGTCTATCCTTGATAGTAGAGAAAGAAAATCAATCTCTTTTCGCTTGCTTCCAAAATCAATCAACCTGGAAATATGGGAAAGAAGTTCCAACAGAATTTCCGGTAAATAATTTTTCATCGGTTAGTTATGCCCGAATGAACACCCAACGGATTACTGTTACAGGAGGCGAAGACATAAATAAAGAAGTTCTTGCTTCTACTTGGAGTACAGAAGACGGGTATTATTGGGCTCGAATGAATTCGAAAAGCCAAAGTCTTCCTAAAATAAAGAATCATAATGTTTTTATATACAATGGCCGGATATTTGCCGTAAATGGAGAGAATGATAATGGTGTTATTAATACCGCAGTTTATTCGTCTGTTGACGGAGGTATTACTTGGGAAACAATGGCAAACAAGTATTTGTTCCCTTCGGAATACAATAGGAGATACAATGCATCGGTAATAGTAGACGAAGATGCCGTATTCTTTTATGTAATCGGAGGAGAAGGGGTGTCTAAATGCACCGATATTTGGCGAGGAGTTAGGAACGGATTGATGTTTGATAATTAGAAAGTGAGCAAATATATAATTTTGAAACAAATTTCTCGTTTTTCCTTTATTGGATGATAAAGAAAAGTATGAAAGTTTCAAAAATTATATGGATTGTGTTTTGCTTATACTTCTGTTCAACAGCGGTTGCTCAGGAATACAAATATGAGATAGGTTTTGCAGGTGGTGGTGCAATGTATATGGGAGATGCAAACCAAGATTCTTATTTTCAAGGATGGAATCCTTCGGTTGGTGTTATTTTTAGAAATAATATAAACTTCCGTTGGGCATTAAAAGCCGATTTGTTGTGGGGAAAAGTCTCGGGAGATACAAAAAATACAGATAATGTATTCCCAAATAAAGGAGAAGCTTCATTCGAAAGAAATTTTTATGAATTGGGAGCGCAGATGGAATTCAACTTTCTTCCTTATAGCGACAAGTATCCTTATCTGAATACAAGTAAGATAAGTCCTTATGCCTTGATGGGAGGAGGAGTGACGTTAGCTCCGGATAACAAAACTTTTTTTAATCTCAATTTGGCAATGGGAATAGGAGTGAAGTATAAGATAAAAAACAAATTAAATTTAGGATTAGAATATACAGTCCATAAATTATTTGGAGATGGACTTGATGCTCCAAATAAAGATGGATTTAATCTGGATAATCCATATAATATAGATGATGGATTTTCAAAAAATAAAGATTGGTATAATACACTTTTGTTCTCTATTACTTGGGAATTTGGAGTGAGGGATACACGTTGTATGTAGTTGTTTGATGAAAGAGTTGATAGATAAGACAAATATTCCAAAACACATTGCGATTATAATGGATGGTAATGGCAGATGGGCTCAGAAAAACGGGATGGAACGTTATATGGGACATCAAGAAGGTGTTGTATCTGTACGTAAAGTAGTAGAAACTGCTGCAGATATTGGAGTTGATTACCTAACTGTTTATACATTTTCTATCGAAAACTGGAATCGTCCTCAAGCAGAGGTTAATTCTTTGATGGAGTTAATGGTTATTGCAATCCGGCGAGAAACTCCGGATTTGATGAAGAATAATGTTCGCCTTCAAGTTATCGGCGATGTTGACCGTTTGCCGGAATCAACCAGGAAAAATCTTTTGGAATCTATCGAACAAACAAAAAATAATACCGGACTAACTCTTGTTTTGGCCCTTAGTTATTCTTCCCGTTGGGAAATAGTAGAGGCTGTGAAAGATATAGCAAAAGATGTTTCATCCGGACAACTTGATGTAAATAAAATCGACGAAACATTATTTTCTCGTTATCTAAAAACAAAGGATATTCCCGATCCGGATCTTTTGATCAGGACAGGAGGCGAAATCCGCACCAGTAATTATCTTTTGTGGCAAACGGCTTATACAGAATTCTATTTTACAGATATATATTGGCCCGAATTTAGAGAAAATGATTTATATAAAGCAATTCTTGACTATCAAAGCCGTCAAAGACGATTTGGAAAAACAGGAGAGCAAGTTAAATAAAGTAATGTACAATATCAGATAAATATGCATAAAAGATTTTTATTTCTAATCCTGGCAGTTCTTCTCTTATTCCCTGTAAGAGCGCAGGATGTATCCGACGATGTAATACCCGTTTCTACGGCAATAGAAGTCCAGGATACAGAAACTATCCAAACCATAGACGAAGATATTGAACTTCCCGTTATCTCATATAGTCTAACTAATAACAAAAAATATACAATCGCCGATATTAAAATAACCGGAGTGGAAAGTTATGGCTATCAGGATTATGTTTTAATAGGTGTATCCGGCTTAGCTATTGGAGATAAAATTGAAATACCAGGCGAAGAAGTTACAAATGCCGTAAAAGCTTTTTGGAAATATGGCCTATTTTCTGATGTTTCCATCCTTCCTGTAAAAATGACAAACGATAGTATTTGGCTTGAAGTAGCTTTAAAGCCGAATCCTATTGTGTCTCAGATTAATTATACGGGTGTAAAAAAAGGAGAAAAGGAAGATTTGGATACTCGGATTGGTGTTTCTGTCGGTTCTCAAATAACTCCGAATATCGTTAACCGAATCAAGAAAAGAACAGTTGATTATTTCGCCGAAAAAGGATTTAATAGTTCAGAAGTTCAGATTTCACAAAGAGACGATTCGAGTCAAGATGGTCGTGTTATATTAGATATCGCTGTTGACAAAAACGAAAAAACAAAAATTGATAATATTTTCATATCAGGTAATGATAATATATCCGATTACGATCTGAAAGTTGTCATGGGTAAAACCAATGAAGGATTCAGTCTGAAAAAACGTTTTAAGTTAAGTTGGCGCGAACTTTTCAGTACAAAGAAATTTGTCAAAGAAGAATATAAGACAGATTTGGACAATATTATTCAAAAATATTACGAAAAAGGCTATCGCGACGCTATTATCGTTGCGGATAGCATTGTATCGGTTGATGATAAGAAAATAAATATTTACATTGATATAGACGAAGGAAATAAGTATTATATCCGCGATATTAAATGGGTCGGAAATACTTTATATTCTTCTACCGTTTTAGGAAGTATCCTTGATATGAAGTCGGGAGATGTATATAATAGAAAGAAAATGACCGAACGTCTCCAAGTTGATGAAGATGCGGTATCAAGTGTTTATTATAACAATGGATATATATTCTCGGAAATGGTTCCGGTTGAGGTATCTATAGAAAAGGATTCGGTTGATATAGAGGTTCGTATTTTCGAAGGTATTCAAGCAACTATTAATAAAGTCGTAATAAACGGGAATGATCGTTTATACGAAGATATTATTCGCCGAGAATTACTAACAAAACCAGGACAACTTTTCAGTAAAGATATATTAATGCGAACTTATCGGGAAATTGCACAGATGGGACATTTTGATCCGGAAGCTTTACAACCTGATGTTCGTCCTGATCCGGAAACCGGAACGGTCGACTTATACTATAACCTAACTTCTAAAGCAAATGATCAAATAGAATTTTCAGCCGGATATGGGCAAACTGGGATTATTGGTAAGCTAAGTTTAAAGTTTACTAACTTCTCTATTGGGAATTTATTTAATCCGGATGTGACAAAAGGAATCCTTCCCCAAGGAGATGGACAAACATTAACTTTGAGCGGACAAACAAATGGACGGTATTATCAATCTTATAGTGTTTCTTTCTTTGATCCATGGTTAGGGAAAAAACGTCCAAATTCATTTTCGTTAGGACTTTACTATGTTGAACAGACAGGAGTAGATGATCGTTATTATGAAAACTATTATAATAACTATTATAATTATGGAACTACGGGTGATTATCTTTATGATGATAATACAAAGATGAAGATCTTTGGTATTTCGGCCGGTTATGGAAAGAGATTAAGTTGGCCGGATACTTATTTTAATTTCATGGCTGAAATTTCTTACCAACGTTATTGGCTAAGAAATTGGACTTATTTTATTGTCGAAAATGGAAATTGTAATAATTTGTCTTTAGGATTAACACTTTCTCGTAGTTCGATAGACAATCCTACTTATACTCGTCGAGGTTCTTCTTTCTCTTTCTCAGTACATTTAACTCCTCCTTATTCTCTTTGGGATGGAGTAGATTATTCAGGCTTATCAAGCAGCGATGAGAAAGTAAATAAATGGATTGAATACCATAAATGGAAATTTAAAGGAAAAATATTCATTCCTTTAGCTAATCCTGAGCATGTAAAAAGAACTCCAGTTCTCATGAGTCGTATAGAATATGGATTTTTAGGCTCATATAATAGCAATAAACGTTCTCCTTTCGAAACGTTTTATATGGGAGGTGATGGAACAAGTGGTTATTCTTCGACTTATGCTACGGAAACAATCGGATTGCGCGGGTATTCTAATGGGTCATTAACACCATATGGAATGGAAGGTTATGCTTATAGTCGTCTTTGTTTGGAGTTACGTTATCCGTTTATGTTGGAACAATCGGCCACTATTTATGGGTTAACTTTTGTAGAAGCAGGTAATGCTTGGACAGATATTAAATCTTTTAATCCATTTGATCTTAAACGTTCGGCAGGAGTTGGTGTTCGTATTATGCTCCCAATGATTGGTTTGATGGGATTGGATTGGGCATATGGATTTGATAAAGCTTCACCTTATCAAAATTCTCGTAATGGTTCGGAGCTTCACTTTATTCTTGGACAAGAGTTTTAAACTTATATTTGATAAATCAATCTAATAATCAAATTTACAAAAAGAAAAACTAGATATTATGAAGAAGATTTTAATTTTATCTCTCATTATGGTACTGGGTACATTGGGAGCTCATGCACAAAAGTTTGCTTTAATTGATATGGAATATATACTAAAAAATATTCCTGCTTATGAAATGGCCAATGAACAATTGAATACATTGTCGAAAAAATGGCAATTGGAGATAGAGGAGTTACAACAAGAGGCTCAGAACTTATATAAATCTTATCAAGCAGACTTAGTATTTCTTTCTCCGGAAATGAAAACTAAACGAGAAGCTGAGGTTGTTGCTAAAGAACAAGAAGCTCAAGAACTAAAACGGACTTATTTCGGAACCGAAGGAGAGCTTTTTAAACGAAGAGAAGCATTGATTAAGCCAATTCAAGATGAGATATATAATGCCGTTAAGGAAGTTGCTACATCAAAAAGCTTACAAGTTATATTAGATCGAGCTTCTGCGATGAGTGTTATTTATGCATCTCCCTCAATAGATGTTAGTAACGAAGTATTACAAAAGCTGGGATATTCGAAATAATTATGTATCTTTGCCCGACATTTGATTATAATAAAATAACAATAAAACTACAATCATGATTAAGAAAATTGTATTATTTGCTCTTCTATTAATTCCTGTTGGAATGATGGCTCAAGAAAGTAAAATTGCTTATGTTAATTCGGCAGAAATCATTCAGGCGATGCCGGAATTTACTGCAATGCAAACCCAAATACAGACAGAACAAGCTGCAGTAGAAAAAGAAATGCAGACATTGAGCGAAGAGTATTCAAAAAAATACGAAGCTTTTATGGCTGAGAGTGAGTCTTTGACAGAAAGCATACGCGAGAGAAGACTTCAGGAAATTCAAAATATTGAAGAAAGAGCTCAGACTTTTGCTCAAAAATCACAACAAAGCCTTGTTCAATTGCAACAATCTTTGTTTTTACCTATTCGCGAGAAAATACAAAAAGCATTAACTTCGGTAGGAGATGCAAATAACTTCAGCTATATATTGGATGTTAGTTCTGAAGCGGGTATTGTAGTTTATGTAAACCCGAATAGTGTTGATGCGACTTCCCTTGTTAAAAAAGAATTAGGAATACAATAATTAAAACTCCAATAGGCATATTCGACTCCGGATACGGAGGACTGACCATATTGGAAGAGATCCGTAAACTATTGCCCAAATACGATTATTTGTATTTGGGCGATAATGCTCGTACACCTTACGGAACTCGCTCCTTTGACCTTGTTTATGAATTTTCTCTCCAAGCAGTTGAGCATTTATTCGCAGAAGGTTGTCCTCTTGTAATATTTGCTTGCAACACTGCTTCTGCAAAAGCACTGAGAACAATTCAACAAAATGATTTGCCTCGCCTTGATTCTGGAAGACGAGTACTTGGAGTTATCCGGCCTACAGCTGAAATAGCCGGATCTTTAACTACAACCCGACACATTGGAGTGCTTGGTACTCCCGGAACAATTTCCTCTGAATCGTATTCAATAGAGATAAATAAACTTTTTCCTGATATTCAGGTTACGGGAGAAGCTTGCCCGATGTGGGTTCCTTTGGTAGAAAATAGAGAATATAATAAGTTAGGAGCCGACTACTTTGTGAAACAGCATATAGATCGTTTATTATCTGTTGATTCGGAAATAGATACTATCATACTTGGTTGTACGCATTATCCCTTATTAATAGATAAAATAAAATCTTTTCTTCCTTCGGGTATACAAGTTGTTTCTCAAGGGAAATATGTTGCAGAATCTTTGGAAGACTATCTTGTACGACATCCCGAAATTGAAAGCCGAATATCTCAAACAGAAGGCACTTGCCGATACCTTACTACCGAAGCAGAAGATAAGTTCTCAACAATGGCTTCGGTCTTTCTTCGAGAAAATATCAAGCCAGAGCGTATCGTTTTGTCATGAACAAATTAACCGATGACGAAAAGAAGATTATCAGAGAACATCTTACGGATGGTCTCCCCTCTTTGAGCTTAAAAATGGAGAAGTTGTCTCGAAATATATCTTCTGATAAGTTATTTATCATAAATCAAATAGCCGGAAGGCAAAAGGTTCGTGATAAAATTCCTTCCTGGTATCACAACGAAGATCTGATTTATCCCCCGAAATTATCTCTCGAACAAGCTTCTTCCGAGTTGACAGCCCAATATAAAACAAAATTATTAAAAGGAAATACATTGGTTGATCTTACCGGAGGAATAGGAGTCGATACAGCTTTCCTTTCTTCATGCTTTTCGTCTGTGGTTTATATAGAACGGCAGAAAGAACTTGTTGATATTGCCCGGCATAATTTCAAAATACTTGGTTTAAGTCACGTTGAAACTTTCAATGCGGAAGCCGAACAATTTCTGGAAACGATGTCTCCTGTCGATTGTTTATTTATTGATCCGGCTAGACGTTCTATTACTGGTCGGAAACTTGTTTCCATTTCTGACTGCGAGCCAAATATTATTCTTCTGCAAGACACAATGCTGAGTAAGTCGAAGCATATCTTGATCAAACTTTCTCCGATGTTGGATATAAAACAAGCACTTGCTTTGTTGAATAAAGTTGCGGAAGTTCATGTTGTAAGTATAGATAATGAATGTAAAGAACTTTTATTCCTTCTTAGTAATGAGGCTCTGTCTGAACCCGAAATCACTTGTGTTAATTTGAATCGGGATGGCGAACAAGTTGAACGGTTTTATTATTCGGAGGAGAAAGATTGCATATCAACTTATGCTAATACTGTCAAGCAATATCTTTACGAACCGAATGTATCTATTCTGAAAGCCGGATATTATAAGGGGATTGCGTTGAAATACAAGCTTGAAAAATTGCATCGCGACAGTCATTTATATACATCCGATAATCTTGTCGCTGACTTTCCTGGTCGGATATTTCAAGTAACTTCTGATTTTCCGAAAGAGCGGGCGAATATTGCTACCCGAAACTATCCTCTTAGCGCAGATGAACTTCGCAAGAAATTAAAACTTAAGGATGGTGGCGAAATTTTCCTTTTTGGCACTACATTAGTCAATGGAAAAAAAACAATTATATCAACAGAACGGGTTAATTCTTCTTCCTTAAAAAGATAATTATTTAATTTTTTTCTTATTATTGCTCCGAGATTAACAAGATTTCAAAAATCTCGGGACGGGAAAGGAATGTATCTTCGGCATAAGATAAAATTCGTTTGATAACATCCGGCTCTTCTTTGAGTACGGTTTCATAATCAAAGTCGTACAGAAATACGTCTTCTCCCAAAGGATGCCAAAGATTTTCGGCAAAATATTTTTCCCATAAATAAATTTGCTGGTCGAATATTTCTTTGAATTGCCCTTCCCAGAAAACTATTCGCTCCGAAGGAAACGGTTCGGCTTTGTTTTTTCGTTCGGCTTCGTAGTTTAAAGTTAGTTCTTTCAGTTGTATTTTTAGCGGAAGTAAGTTATCTCGTAGTTGTTGATAAGCATCGTTTGCCGAATTGCCCCCAATTATGAGTCGATTGTCAGTAATAGTTCCTCTTACTCCGTTTTCGTCGAGGTAAATAGATATTCCGTTCGATAATTCTGCAGGGGCAAGCACGTTGTCGCTAATGATATAATAGGTCCCTTCTTCGTGATTGTTGGCAGGAAAGAAAAACTGCATGTTGTCAATCTGTACAGTATCCGATTCGATTAGTTCGAGATCGATGTATTTTTGTAAAACTACTTCTACGCCATCCAACAGGGGATTTTTCTTTTCGCACGAGGAAAATAGTAATAGAAGCAATGCGACTGCTGTTATAGGTAATGACTTTTTCATGCTTTGCTTATTTTTTTATTCTTGTTGAGTCTATCTTTAGTAATTTGTTTTTCAATTCTTCCATCTTACTTTGCCGGATACGCAATGTCATTTCACAATCCATGTCGAATTGTTGGGCAACTATCTGCGGTTGAAAGTCTTTCACGACCTTCATAATACCATTCAGGAAGGGATATTCAAAAAGAATAGTTACCTCTTCGTCAACGGTTTTTTCTATGATGTTTGATTTTTCTACCGCATCTTGTGCTGCAGCTCGATAAGATACAATTAGTCCGCTTGTGCCTAATTTTACTCCGCCAAAATAACGGACAACAATAATCAAGATGTTCGTTAATTCGTTTGAGTTAATAACGCCCAGAATTGGTTTTCCTGCCGTTGAAGATGGCTCGCCATCATCGTTTGCTCTGAAAATATTCCGTTCATGTCCAATCATGTATGCCCAGCAAACGTGCCGGGCATCATAATATTCTTTTCGATAACTATCAACAATATCCTTAACTTCTTCTACTTTTTCGATAGGAATAGCGAAAGATATAAATTTACTTCGTTGTTCTGTAAAATATCCTTCCGATTTACAGGCTATTGTTTTGTAGTTATCCATCAATAAGAACGGGCAAACACAACGCGTTGTACGGATGGTTTTCCGGTAAGCATGTCTACGCCCGGAGTTTTATCGTTATTTAGAGGGATACAACGAATAGTTGCTTTTGTTTCTTCTTTGATACGTTCTTCGGTTTCTGCTGTTCCATCCCAATGAGCAAGAACAAATCCGCCTTTTTCTATTTGTTCTTTGAATTCTTCGTACGTATCAACGGCTACAGTACTTTCTTCTCTGAACTTCAATGCTTTTTGGAAAATATTAAGTTGTATTTCTTCCAGCAGATTTTTTATGTATTGAGCAATTCCTTCTATCGAAACTGTTTCTTTTGTTAAAGTATCCCGGCGGGCAACTTCTATTGTGCCGTTTTCCAAATCTCGTGCTCCCATTGCTAAACGTACGGGAACTCCCTTCAATTCGTATTCGGCAAACTTCCAACCCGGCTTTTTGTTGGTCGCATTGTCGTATTTTACGCTTACGCCCAAGTCTTTTAGTTCTTTAGTAATGCTTGCTACTTTTTCGTTGATCAAAGCAAGTCCTTCTTCATTTTTATATATTGGAACGATTACTACTTGGAAAGGAGCAAGCTTAGGAGGTAATACCAAACCATTGTCGTCTGAGTGTGCCATGATTAAAGCTCCCATTAAGCGAGTCGAAACTCCCCATGAAGTAGACCAAACATATTCTCGTTTACCTTCGTTGTTTAAAAATTGAACATCGAAAGCTTTTGCGAAATTTTGTCCAAGAAAGTGAGATGTTCCGGCTTGTAAAGCTTTTCCGTCTTGCATCAAAGCTTCGATACAATAAGTATCTAATGCTCCGGCAAATCGTTCGCTGGCTGTTTTTACTCCTTTTAAAACGGGCAAGGCTAAGTAATTTTCTGCAAAGTCGGCGTATACGTTCAGCATTTTTGTTGTTTCTTCTACTGCTTCTTCTTTGGTAGCATGAGCCGTATGTCCCTCTTGCCACAAAAATTCGGCAGTTCTAAGGAACAATCTTGTCCTCATTTCCCATCGCATTACATTGGCCCATTGATTAATTAATATAGGTAAATCGCGATACGATTGTATCCAACTGCGGTAAGTATTCCAAATAATTGTCTCGGAAGTAGGACGAATGATCAATTCTTCTTCTAATTTAGCTTCCGGATCAACAATAACTCCTCCTCCTTCGGGATCGTTTTTTAGGCGATAATGCGTTACAACGGCACATTCTTTCGCAAAACCTTCCACATGATCTGCTTCGCGGCTCAAAAAAGATTTTGGAATTAAGAGTGGAAAATAAGCATTTACGTGACCTGTTTCTTTGAACATATCGTCAAGTTGACGTTGTATTTTTTCCCAAATAGCGTAACCATACGGTTTTATTACCATACATCCGCGAACAGCCGAGTTTTCTGCCAAATCAGCTTTGATTACCAAATCATTATACCATTGAGAGTAATTGACTTCTCTTTTTGTCAATTCTTTTATTTCATTCGCCATTGCCTAAATTTATTTGTTAATGAGAGTACAAAAGTAAGAAAAAACCGAAGTGATTCAAACTTTTAAAACAAAAAAGCAAGAAGATGAATCGGGTTTCCGGCTATTCTGAACAAAAGACTAAATCTTTTTAAAGTTTTCTGTACAGAAAAGTTTCATTTTCTGTACAGAAAATAAGTCAAGTTATTAAATCTTTTTGACAAACAAATTAGGAAGCATTGACGAAGAATCCAAGAAAGATCTAAAACTCTTCTATTTATCTTGTCGAAATCGGGCTTCGAAACGACTTGCATATCGGTATTTTTTTGTAAATAAAATGCGACTTGTTTAAGTTTAGCTATTCCTTTTTCGATCTTGTGGGTTCATAAATTATTTGTAACTTTGTACGTTTCTAAAGGAAAGTATTCGATGGTTAAAAGAAAATTAGCAGTAAAAGAGGAAAAACAAAAGGATGGTCTTAGTATCTTGCCCAAGTGGAAAGACTTTATAAAAAGTAGTTCTACCCATTATTTTGTAGGAGTAATCGTACTTGCCTTTGCAGTTTATGCAACTATCGCAATGATTTCGTTCTTTTTTACGGGTGCTGCCGACCAAAGTCGCATAGAAAGTGGTGCTCCAATAGAACATGCCGAAAATTGGACAGGAGCAAGAGGAGCTATTCTTAGTAACTATCTGATGAATGAATGCTTTGGCCTTTCGATGTTCTTTTTGCTTGCCTTCTTAGTTATGGCAGGACTTCGGCTGATGAAAGCCCGATACTCGCCATTGATGAAGAGTTTTATTATTTTTTCTTTGCTTACTATATGGACTTCGGTGGCTCTTTCTTTCTTCTTTGGTTGGGCGTTTGAAGAATCGGCAGTATATATTGGCGGAAAACATGGTTTGATTGTCTCCGATTGGTTGAGTAATCAGTTAGGATTGCCCGGTGCATTTCTCGTACTTGTAATCACTTTTATCCTGGTTATGATATTGGTTACACCCAAAACAATTCCTTTTCTGAACCGTTTGCAAGCAAGTCCGAAATGGGGTAAGTTTTTTAAGTGGACAAAAAGAGATAACTCGAACAAAAAACCGAAAACAAAAAAAGAACCGGTTCAGAAAGATGAAGAAGAAGATTTTGTTCCGCTCGAAACTAAAACGACAATACTTGTGGTTGAAGACCAAAACAAGAAAGAACCTTTTGTCGAAGAAAACAAAAACGAAGATTCTTTCGAGGTGATTATCGCTCCGGAAGATGACTATATTGAGCCAAAAAATGATAATCCAAAGCCGAATCTTGTTCAAGAAGAAGAACCAAACGAGTTGGTTGAAGAATTAGGATTGTTCGATCCGACGCTTGATTTGGCTCACTATAACCTTCCTTCTCTCGATCTTCTAAAGAAATATGATATAAAGGATAATCAAATCGACATGGAAGAGCAAAATGAAAATAAAAATAAGATTATCCAAACGCTCGAAAAGTTTAGTATTCGTATCAAAACAATAAAAGCAACGGTTGGCCCAACAATCACTCTCTACGAAATAGTACCGGAAGATGGTGTCCGTATCTCAAAAATTCGAAATTTAGAAGATGATATTGCCATGAGTTTAGCTGCTTTAGGTATCCGGATTATTGCTCCGATGCCCGGAAAAGGAACTATTGGGATAGAGGTTCCAAACAAAGATCCGCAAATGGTATCGATGCATTCCATTATTGCTTCGAAAAAATACCAAGAATCAGAAATGGAACTCCCCTTGGCATTGGGAAAAACAATCACAAACGAAGTGTTTATGGTCGATTTGGCAAAACTTCCTCACCTACTGGTTGCGGGAGCAACCGGACAAGGAAAGTCAGTCGGGCTGAATGCGGCTATAACTTCTCTTCTTTACAAGAAACATCCGGCAGAGTTGAAGTTTGTTTTGGTAGACCCGAAAATGGTTGAGTTTAGTATTTACTCGGTTATTGAAAAACATTTCTTAGCAAAATTGCCGGACGAGGGGAATGCTATTATAACTGACTTTACGAAAGTAGTACATACTCTTAATTCTTTGACAAAAGAAATGGACGATCGCTACTCGTTATTAAACCAAGCAGGGGTAAGAAACGTCAAAGAGTACAACGATAAGTTTATTAACCGGCGACTTAATCCTAATAAAGGACATCGTTTCATGCCTTATATCGTAGTCGTAATTGACGAGTTTGGCGACTTAATCATGACAGCCGGAAAAGAAATAGAATTACCTATCGCCCGGATTGCTCAAAAAGCCCGTGCCGTAGGAATACATATGGTAATTGCAACACAACGCCCGACAACTAATATTATTACCGGAACGATAAAAGCAAACTTCCCGGCTCGGATTGCTTTCCGCGTGATGGCAATGATAGACTCCCGGACAATCTTAGACAGTCCTGGTGCTAATCAACTAATTGGTCGTGGCGACTTACTTTTTACTCAAGGAGGAGATATGGTACGAGTTCAGTGCGCTTTCGTTGATACTCCGGAAGTAGAACGTATTTCTAAGTTCATAGGAAACCAGCAAGGATACCCAACGGCCTTTCCTTTGCCCGAATATGTTGGAGAAGATGGGGGAAGTTCTGCTCCGGGAGCGGTCGACTTATCAAATAAAGATTCCCTTTTTGAAGAAGCAGCCCGCCTGATTGTTATTCATCAACAGGGATCTACTTCACTAATTCAACGCAAGTTTCAAATTGGATACAACAGGGCAGGCCGATTAATGGATCAATTAGAAGCCGCAGGTATCGTAGGTCCTACACAAGGAAGCAAAGCTCGAGAAGTTTATATCCCCGACGAATACCATTTGGAACAATTATTTAACACATTATAATTCGATGAAAAGATTATTCTTTATAATTATTTGCCTTTCTTTGAGCGTGTTTTCTTCTTTCTCTCAAGAGGCAAAGGATATTTTGGATAAAGCAGCAGAGGCTTTTCAAAATGCAGGGAATACTTCGATCTCTTTTGTTGTGAATATTCAAGATAAGAATCAAGGAGCAAGCGAAAGTTTTGAAGGAAAAATCGATTTGCAAGGCGAAAAATTTCATCTGGATACGCCCGACTTAGAATCATGGTTTGACGGAACGTCTCAATGGACTTTACAAAAAGAATGGGATGAAGTAACAATTTCGAATCCTTCGAAAGAAGATGTCCGAATGTTAAACCCTAACATGGTCTTCGATTTATATAAAACCGGAAGCAATGCGAAATATATTGGTCGGAAAACGGATATAAAAAACCGAGATGTCTATGAAATAGAACTTAATCCGAAAAATGATAAAGGAGATATTGTACGTATACTTGTCGATATAAGTACTAAAAGTTACTTTATCTTCAAAATAGAAATTGAGTTTAAAAATGGGGTAAAAAACATTTTTTATATAGATAAATATGTCATTAAGACAAATTTTTTGAGTGATCATTTTGTATTTAAAAACGATAATTACCCAGATGTTGAAGTAATAGATTTGAGAAATAATGAATAAAGAAAAAACAAAAGTATTAATACTAGGCTCCGGACCGGCAGGTTATACGGCAGCTATCTATACCTCTCGCGCTAACTTGAATCCTATCCTTTATGAAGGGATACAACCGGGAGGACAATTGACCATAACTACTGAGGTGGAAAATTTTCCGGGCTATCCTGCCGGAGTAACAGGAACTCAAATGATGGAAGACTTAAAAGAACAAGCACTAAGATTCGGCGCAGAAGTGAGACGAGGTATTGCAACTGCTTGTGACTTGTCTAAACAACCATACAAGGTTACAATAGATGGCGAAAAAGAAATAGAAACAGATGTGTTGATTATCGCAACAGGAGCAACAGCTAAATACTTAGGATTGAAAGACGAAGCAAAGTATATGGGAGTAGGAGTTTCGGCTTGTGCTACATGTGACGGTTTCTTTTATCGTAAAAAAACAGTTGCTATCGTTGGAGGAGGAGACTCGGCTTGCGAAGAAGCTCTTTATTTGGCTGGCTTGGCAAGTAAAGTGTATATGGTTATTAGAAAAGATTGTATGCGGGCCTCTCAAATTATGCAAGACCGTGTATTAAACCATCCGAAGATTGAGGTTCTATACAAAACAAATACTTTAGGATTGTACGGAGAAGAGTTCTTGGAAGGAGGACATTTTGTGCGCAATCAAGGAGAAGCTGATGAAGAAAAATTTGATTTGCCTATCGATGGCTTTTTCTTAGCTATAGGACACAAGCCGAATACAAATATTTTCAAAAATTATTTAGACTTGGACGAAAATGGTTTTATTAAAACTCTGTGGGGAACTACTCGTACCAGTATTCCTGGAGTATTTGCGGCAGGAGATGTTGCTGATCCAAATTATCGTCAAGCAATTGTAGCAGCAGGAACAGGATGTATTGCAGCTATCGAAACCGAAAGATATTTAAACTCAATAGAATAAGAAAATGAAAAAAGTAAGTTTGTCGTTTTTTGCGATATTATTGGCCTTGTTTACCTTTTGCTCAGCATGGGCACAAGAGAAGAATATCAAGAATGTAATATTGATGATTCCGGACGGAACATCTTTGGCTACGGTTTCTTCGGCTCGTTGGTATCAGCGTTATAATAATCCGGAAATAACAAACCTAAACATCGATCCTTATCTTTGCGGAACGGTATTAACTTTTTCTTCTAATGCTCCAATCGGAGATTCGGCTCCTACAACTTCTTGTTTTATGACGGGAATACCAAGCCGTGCCGGACACGTTTCTACTTATCCGGTTGCCGATTCGGAAAATGATATTATACCTCTTGACCCTTCGATGGCTTATCAACCTTTGATAACTGTCCTCGAAGCGGCTCGACTTACTCAAAATAAAGCAACCGGTTTGGTTTTTACTTGTGAGTTTCCTCACGCTACTCCGGCCGATTGTGCAGCTCATTCTTATAATCGTGGCAAATATAATTGGATTGCGCCACAAATGGTTCACAATGGTTTGGATGTTGTAATAGGAGGGGGAGCTTCTCTTTTTACAACTCCGATGAAAGAATATTTGTCGGCAGAAGGCTATCAATGTTTTCTTAACGATATGAACTTCCAATCTTACGAAGGAGAAAAGATGTGGGCTCTATTTAATGAGAAAGATATGGATTATGAAATAGATAGAAATCCATTAAAGGAGCCTTCCATTGCAGAAATGACAACGAAAGCGATCGAACTTCTATCAAAAAATGAGAATGGTTTCTTTCTAATGGTAGAAGGAAGTAAAATAGATTGGGCTGCCCATGCCAATGATGCGGCCGCAATTATACATGATATGTTGGCATTTGATCAAGCTTGTGGAGTCGCTTTCGACTTTGCCAAAGAAAACGGAGAAACTATTGTGGTAATAGTTCCTGATCATGGCAATAGCGGTATTAGTATTGGTTCGCGCAAGTGTCCGGGATATACTACTTTAACAAAAGATCAGTTGTTTGCCAATATATCACAATTCAAGACAAGTATTCCTGGATTGATTGCCAAGTTACACGATACTTCGCCTGATAAGATGAAAGATGTTGTTTATGATTTAACAGGAATTGCTTTGTCTGACGAAGAGTATGAAGAAATATTGAAATGTAAAGACTATAATAAAAGCACAGTATCGGACGAAGAACGAATGTATGGTTCCAGCTTAACAAAAGTAGTTGCTAATATATTGGACAAAAACACTTGCTTTGGTTTTACTACTACAGGACATACAGGGGAAGAAGTTTTCTTGGCAGTTTATGACCCGACTCCCAATCGTTTGATGGGACACAAAACTAACGTAGAACTGAACCACTATCTTTGTCAATCTTTGGCATTAGAAACTAATCTGCAAGATCTGACTGCCGAGTATTTTTCCAAACATACAACTGTTTTTGAAGGATATAACTACAAGATAGAAACAGATAAAAACAACCAACCTTGCTTAACGGTTAAACATAAAAAAAATAAGTTGGAGATTCGCCCGAATACCAACATTATTCTTAAGAATGGGAAAGAATATAAGTTAGATACCGTTATTATTTATGTAGATAAAAACGATACATTCTATCTTCCTCAGTCATTGAGAAATGTAACAGAAACGATTTGATCCTAAACTTAGGAACTATCGATGAGGCTTATACTGATTTTGACTAAAAAACATTAATTCGGACGGATTTTTATTAATCACTACAACATTTATTGTAAGATGATTGTTTACACATAAAAAAAGAAGTCATGGAAAGTTTTAAAGATATTATTAATGGAGATAAGCCCGTGTTGGTAGATTTCTATGCTACTTGGTGCGGTCCTTGTAAAATGATGCATCCTATTGTTGAAGAAATTGGCAAGGAACTTGACAATAAAGCTCGTATTCTAAAAATAGATATAGATAAGAACGAATCTTTGGCCTTGAAATATAGGATACAAGCAGTTCCTACATTTATTATATTTCAAAAAGGAGAAGCCGTTTGGCGAGTTTCGGGAGTTGTAAACAAAGATGTTCTAAAAGAAGAAATAATTAAAGCCAGATAGACATAGTGGCTAATTTAATTTTGGTTGGAAACCGGAAGTTATTTAATATAATCTTCCGGTTTTTTATTGCTATCTTTTCCGTTTTTTGTACCTTTGCTACCTAATTAATATAAAAATACCATAATGAAAGATCAGATCCTTGTAACGGGCGGAGCCGGATATATTGGCTCTCATACCACAGTTGAGCTACAAAATGCAGGCTATGAAGTTATTGTTGTAGATAACTTATCTAACTCGAACGAAAATGTAATTGACGGAATCGAAAAAATCACAGGTATTCGTCCTGCTTTCGAATTAGCAGATTGTACAGATTTCGATAAAATGAAGGAAATTTTTGGTAAATATAAAAATATCAAAGGTATAATTCATTTCGCAGCAAGCAAGGCCGTAGGCGAATCAGTTCAGAAACCTTTGTTGTATTATAGGAATAATATTGTTTCTTTACTTAACCTTTTGGAATTGATGCCGCAATTTGGTGTAAAAGGATTTGTATTCTCTTCCTCATGCACAGTATATGGTCAGCCGGATATTCTTCCGGTTACAGAAAATGCTCCTATAAAAGAAGCACTTTCTCCTTATGGTAATACCAAACAAATCGACGAAGAAATTATTCGCGACACTATTTATTCAGGAACTTCTTATAAAAGTATCATCCTTCGTTACTTTAATCCGATAGGCGCTCACCCAAGTACTGAAATTGGAGAGCTTCCTAATGGCGTTCCTCAAAATCTTATCCCATTCTTAACACAAACAGCTATGGGAATCAGACAAGAACTTAGCGTATTTGGTGATGATTATAGCACACCTGATGGCTCTTGTATCCGCGATTATATTTATGTTGTTGACTTAGCAAAAGCTCATGTGAAAGCATTAGACAGAATGTTGACAGATAAATCAGAAAAAAATCTGGAATATTTCAACTTAGGAACAGGAAGAGGTCTTTCTGTTTTGGAATTAATTAATACTTTCGAGAAAGCAACAGGCGTTAAAGTTCCCTATAAAATAGTAGGACGTAGAGAAGGAGATATTGAACAAGTATGGGCAGACCCAACATTCTCGAACGAAGTTTTAGGATGGACAGCCGAAGAAACAATAGAAAACACATTGCGTACTGCTTGGGAGTGGCAAGTGAAATTAAGAGAAAGAGGAATTATGTAAGGAATATCGATTCAGGATATTCTATATTATAAAGGAAAAGAGCATGAGCCGGAGCGGAAGTTCCGGCTTTTCCTCTATCTTGGAGTTCGATAATTTTCCGGAAATCATCAATACTTAGTTTATTTCGCCCAACTTCGAGGAGAGTTCCTACAATTGCCCGAACCATATTCCTAAGAAATCGGTCGGCTTGAACGATAAATACCCAAGTTTCGTTTTCCTTAATCCATTCGGCCCTCATTATTTTACAGTTATTAGTCTTAACATCCGTATGCAATTTACTGAAACTGGTAAAATCGATATAATCAAACAAAATCTTAGCCGCTTCATTCATCCGGACATAATCTAATTGTCGGGGGATATAATAAGCTGTTTCTTTCAAAAAAGGATTTTTATGGTCGATGATATAGTATTTGTATGTTCGAGATAAAGCATCGAAACGAGCATGCGCTTCGGATGTTACCGGGCGAATAAAATGAACTGCTATATCCGGAGGGAGAATCCGGTTAAGTTTGTCTTGCAACTGAACACAATCGATTCTATTTTCATCGAAATCAAAGTGAGCAACCATCAAATGAGCATGAACTCCCGAGTCGGTACGCCCTGCTCCGGTAACCGAAATAGAAGAACGTAGCAAAGTAGACAAGGCAGTTTCTAATTCTTCTTGTACAGTTATTCCATTCGGTTGGATTTGCCATCCGCAATAAGGCTTCCCATTATAAGAAAGATAGATAAAATAGCGTGCCATATGCTTGCAAAGGTAATTAAATTACTTGAAAAGGAGATCGAATATAAAATCGAACGAACGAATTTTCTAATAAATCGATCCCGAAAAACGACCTTCGCCCAAAGTTTTACAACAACTTGATCAAAGTTCTAATAAAACTTTACCCAAGTTCTACAATAACTTCCCTCAAGTTTTACTATAACTTGGGTAAAGTTATAGTATCTTTTCCATTATCAGATACTTGATCTTTACAAGCAATCACTTTGGCACTTTATTTGCTTCAATACTATTGAATATAAAACATTCGATTGTTGTCATTTGTTTCTAAGCGCTTGATAAACAATGTTTAATTTATATTAATCAACTAAATTATGGACAAGAAAGATTCAAAAAAAGAAGTCGAGTTGGAAGAAAATATCACTGACAACTTAGCAGAAGATATGCCAAAGGATGAGAATGCTGACAATCTGGCGGATGAATTGGCACAAATGAAAGATGCTTATCTTCGATTAATGGCAGAATACGATAATTTCCGCAAACGAACAATCAAAGAAAAGGCAGACTTGATAAAAAATGGAGGCGAAAAAGTTTTATCCGGTTTGCTTCCTTTACAAGATGATTTTCAACGTGCTTTGGAAAATATTGATAAGTCGAAAGATATAGAGCCTCTTAAAGAGGGAGTTAACTTGATTTATAATAAATTTCAGACATTTCTTCAACAAAACGGAGTAAAACCAATTGAAGATATTGGTCAAACTTTCGATCCGGAATTGCACGAAGCTGTGGCAATGATACCTGCCGAAAACGAAGAACAAAAAGGTTCTGTCGTAGATAGCGTACAAACCGGATATACTCTTAATGAAAAAGTGATTCGTCATGCCAAAGTGGTAGTGGCAAACTAATAGGAAAGACCCTTAATAAAATGGCAACTAAACGATGTTATTACGAAGTTTTAGAAATCTCTAAAACAGCAAGCGGAGAAGAAATAAAGAAAGCTTATCGGAAAAAAGCTATTCAATACCATCCCGATAAAAATCCGGGAGATAAAACAGCTGAAGATAAATTCAAAGAAGCAGCCGAAGCATACGAAGTATTAAGCAATGAAGACAAACGCAGACGATATGATCAGTATGGTCATGCGGGAGTTGGAGGAGCTGCTTCAAGTGGATATGGAGGAAACATGTCTATGGATGATATTTTCTCTCAATTCGGAGATATTTTCGGAAGTGCTTTCGGTGGATTTGGAGGTTTTGGAGGATTTGGACGAGGATCATCCAAACGAGTTAATAGAGGAACCGATCTTCGTGTCAAAGTAAAGCTATCGTTAAAAGAGATTGCCCATGGCGTTGAGAAAAAGATTAAGGTGAAAAAATACGTTGCCTGCTCTCATTGTAACGGTAATGGCTCGGAAAACGGAACCGAACTTTCCACATGTTCTACTTGTAATGGGTCGGGACAAGTAATCCGGACGGTAAATACAATGATAGGAACGATGCAAACACAGTCTGTTTGTCCCGATTGCGGAGGAGAAGGTTCTCGTATTACAAAAAAATGTTCGCATTGTTCGGGCGAAGGAGTTTCTATTCAAGAAGATATAATTGCATTAAATATTCCTCCCGGAGTCATGGATAACATGCAACTCTCCATGCAAGGAAAAGGAAATGCAGCTCGTAGAGGCGGAATCAACGGAGATCTTTTAGTATTGATAGAAGAAGAACCTCATCCGGAACTAATTCGCGATCAAAATGACGTGATTTATAACCTTTTATTATCTTTTCCTCAAGCTGCTCTCGGAGCAACAGTTGAAGTTCCTACGATTGAGGGAAAGGCAAAAATCAAAATAGATCCGGGAACTCAGCCGGGCAAAATATTACGTTTGAAAAATAAAGGATTACCGATGCTAAATCGTTACGGAACAGGAGACTTAGTTATTAATGTTTCTGTCTATGTTCCCGAAAAACTATCGAAAGAACAAGAAGAAATTATCTCTTCAATAGGGGATGATAACAATTTTCAACCGGATAAATCGGTAAAAGAACAGATCTTTAGTAAATTTCGTAACTTGGTTGATTAAGCATTATGCCTGAAAAAATACAAGATATATTAAAAATGGTTCCTGCAATAAATGAAAATGTAGGAACCATTTTTAATGATGACAATCTTATTACAATTACTTATCCCCGTTATACTAAGAAGTGGCAAATAAAATTTCTTTTGCCCAAAGGCCGTAAAAACGAAATCAAACTCGACTTTGATGCAAATGGCTCAGCTGTTTGGCGTTTGATTGATGGAAAACGCTCTGTTCAAGATATTCTTTCCGATTTGGAAGAAGTAGCACAAGGACAAGATCTATTCGATGATCGGGTTGTTGTATTCCTCCAAAGTTTGATTCAAAACGATTTTATCACTGTAGAATAAGTCTTAATAGCTAAAATAAAAAATCCTTTTTTTTCAAAAAGGATTTTTTTGTATTTGAAATTTAGATAAAATAATTTCGAAAAAGTTATTTTGCTGTTTTTTCTTCTATCCAACGGCGGGCATTAACAAAAGCTTCGATCCAAGGACTTACTTCGTCATTCTTCCTATTGTTTGGATAGTATGCCCATTGCCAAGGGAAGATTGCTCTCTCTAAGTGAGGCATTATTGCCAAATGGCGACCATCTTTTGAAGATATTCCGGCTACTGAATAATCAGAACCATTTGGATTGCCCGGGTAACCATCATAAATATATTTTGCAACAATAGAGTATTTCTTTTCTTCCATTGGTAAATGGAACTTACCTTCTCCGTGAGCTACCCAAATTCCGAGCTTTGATCCGGCCAATGAACCAAACATTACCGATCGGTTTTTAGGGATAGATATCGAAACAAATTCGGATTCGAATTTATGAGAATCGTTATGAAGCATGGTTGGTTTTTTAGAATGATTTGGACAAAGCAAGTTTAATTCGACCATTAATTGACAACCATTGCAAACTCCTAAACTAAGTGTATCGGGACGAGCGTAGAAATTTTCCAACGCAATTCGAGCCTTTTCATTATACTTTAATGCTCCGGCCCAACCTTTAGCTGATCCTAACACATCGGAATTAGAAAATCCTCCGCAGAAGACAATCATATTTACATCTTCTAATGTTTCTCGCCCACTGGTTAAGTCGGTTGTGTGAACATCTTTTACATCAAATCCGGCAAGGTAAAGAGAATAGGCCATTTCTCGTTCTCCGTTGGTTCCTTTTTCGCGGATAATTGCAGCTTTAATTCCCGATTGTTTCCTGTCGGCAGATAAGTTGAAAGAATCTAACGATCCGTTAAAGCTTTTATTGAACTTATATGACAAGGGTTGTTGTTTATAGTTGTCGAAACGTTCGCGGGCACAAGATTCTCCCGATTGTTTGCGATCAAGAAGATAAGAAGAAGTGTACCAAACATCACGCATATAATCAATGCCGAAGTGATATTGATTTTTATTATGTGAAATTAATATGTGACGTTCTTTGCATGGACGTCCAATCTTTGCAAATGCAATTCCTACTTCATTAAATATTGCTTCAACTTCTTTATGGTTTTGTACCTGAAGAATGACTCCCGGATTTTCGCTAAATAAAATCTTAATCAAATCAGCTTCTTTCATTTTGTCTAATCCGATTTCCAAACCTCCATCTACATTAGCAAAACACATCTCAAGTAAAGTTGTAATCATACCACCGGCAGAAATGTCATGGCCGGCAATTACAAGTCCTTCTTCAATTAATCTTTGTACTGTATTAAAAGCTGATTTGAAATATTCTGCATCTTTTACAGTTGGTACTTCATCCCCAATTAAATTTAGAGTTTGAGCAAATGCCGAGCCTCCTAATTTGAATGAATCAAAAGAAAAATCGATATAATATAAATTAGTTTTACTAATATTCTGTATAACAGGAGATACAATTCTCTTTATATCCGAAACTTCTCCTGCAGCAGATATAATAACCGTTCCCGGAGAGTATACTTTTTCACTGCCATACTTTTGTGTCATAGAAAGAGAATCTTTTCCCGTTGGGATATTGATTCCTAACTCACAGGCAAAGTTTGAGCAAGCTTCAACAGCCTGGTATAATCGGGCATCTTCTCCCGGATTTTTGCAAGGCCACATCCAGTTTGCACTCAATGATACACTATTTAGTTTATCTTTTAATGGGGCAAAAACGATATTTGTTAGTGATTCTGCAATTGCCATTACAGATCCTGCTCCTGCATCAATAATAGCAACTTGCGGCGCGTGACCGATAGATGTTGCAATTCCGGCTTTTCCTTTGTAATCAAGAGCTACTGCTCCTAAGTCACTTAAAGGTAATTGGATTTCTCCTTGGCATTGTTGGCGGGCAACTTTTCCTGTTACCGATCGGTCTACCTTATTTGTTAACCAGTCTTTACAAGCTACTGCTTCTAATTGTAATACTTCTGTTAAATATCCATGTAAATCTTTGACGTCATACTCAAGCGGCTTGAATGATTCCTTGATTGTCATATCATTCATTACCGTACGAGGTGGTTTTCCGAAGAAGTCGGATAGCTGCATATTCAATGGAGTTTGTCCGTCTTCTTGACAAAATACAAACTGCATATCATTTGTTGTTTCTCCTACAACATACATTGGAGAACGTTCGCGGTCGGCAATTTTTCTCAAATGGTCTAAATCTTTTTCTTTCAGAACCATTCCCATCCGCTCTTGGCTTTCGTTTCCAATGATTTCTTTGGCAGATAGGGTAGGATCTCCAACCGGTAGTTTATCTAAGTCAATTTTACCTCCGGTAGTTTCTATTAGTTCCGACAAACAGTTTAAGTGTCCACCAGCTCCGTGGTCATGAATAGAAACAACAGGGTTTTTATCGGATTCTGCTAATGTACGAATAACATTTGCTACTCGTTTTTGCATTTCGGGATTAGCTCTTTGTACGGCATTTAATTCAATTCCGCTGTTGTATTCTCCTGTATCTACTGAAGAAACAGCTCCTCCTCCCATTCCTATTCGGTAATTATCTCCACCAAGAACAACAATTTTTTCTCCAGACTCAACTTCTCCTTTCAGAGCGTCTTCTCTTTTGGCAAATCCAACACCTCCCGCAAGCATAATTACTTTGTCGTAGGCATATTGCTTGTTATTCTCTTCATGTTCGAAAGTTAATACGGATCCGGCGATAAGTGGTTGGCCGAATTTATTTCCAAAATCGGATGCCCCGTTTGAGGCTTTTATCAATATTTGCTCCGGAGTTTGATACAACCATTTACGAGGCGACATTGCTTTCTCCCATTCTCGATCAAATTCGGTACGTGGATAAGAAGTCATATAAACAGCTGTTCCGGCTAAAGGCAAAGATGCTTTACCTCCGGCTAAACGGTCGCGGATTTCTCCTCCTGTTCCTGTCGAAGCTCCATTGAATGGTTCTACGGTTGTAGGGAAATTATGAGTTTCTGCTTTTAGGGATATAACGGTTTCAATATCTTTTACTTCAAAGAAGTCGGGTTTGTCTCCGCTTTTTGGTGCAAATTGCTCAACAATAGGTCCAGCATTGAAAGCTACATTATCTTTATAAGCCGATACTAAAGCATTTGGATTGTCTTTGGAGGTTTTTTTGATTAATTGAAAAAGAGTTGATTCTTTTTCTTCTCCATCAATGACAAATATTCCATTAAATATTTTGTGTCGGCAGTGTTCCGAATTGACTTGCGAAAAGCCAAAAACTTCACTGTCTGTTAGTTTTCGATTTAATTTTTTACTTACACTATTCAAGTATTCAATCTCTTCCCAGCTTAAAGCCAAACCTTCTTGTTGATTAAAAGCCGCTATGTCTTCGATGCTGTTTATTTTGTCCGGCTTTTTATTAATAGTATAAATATCTTGTCCTATGCTTTCATAGATTCTTTGTAGCATTGGATCGTAAGGAGTGTCTTTATCTTCTATAATAAGAAATTCTTCGATACGGCTTATTCCCGGAATATCCATAATCTGAGTAATTTCTACCGCATTTGTACTCCAAGGAGTAATCATTTCTTTGCGCGGACCAAGCAGATAATGGTTAATTATCCGGTTATCTAAAAATGTTGCATTCCCAAATAACCATACTAATTTTTTTATGTCTTCTTTTGATGGTTTATCAGAAGCTTCAACCGCTAAGATTGAATTTATTTGTGTCTTAAAAAAGATAATCATATTCTGTTAATTTTATTTTTTTAAGCAGATGGCTTCAACTACATTCATGACGTAGTCTCCTAATTTTTCACATTCTGCAATAAAGTCCATATAATAAACGCCGTCTTGATAAGAGTATTTTCCTTCGTTAATATCTTCGATGTTTTTCTTCTTTAATTGAGAGCGTAGTAAATTGATCTCATTCTCTAGATTAATCGAAATGGCAAGGTCAATATCTTTCGGTTCCTTTATTTTGAGAACCTCAATCATGCGTGCTACTGCTTTGTCGCAGATAGTAATCATGTGGTTCAGATTATTATTCATTTCTTCATTGAAGGTCGATTTAGTATTGTTTCGGCGTTTAATTGTTCTTGCCATATTACAGACAGCATCGGCAACGCTTTCTATCTCTGTGTTTGCTCGTAAAATATCTCGTATTTCTTCTTTAGTTGTGGAGCTTAATCTTCCTTCGGATACTTTGTTTAGATAGTTAGCTATTTCTATTTCCATCCTATCGCTAATATCTTCGTATTTTTCAATTCGATTATAGAGTTTTAAGAAGTTGCTTTCATCTGTAATCGTATTTAGTTTTTTTACCATGCTAATCATTCTGTGTGCTCGTTCCGCAAATACAGTCAATTCGCTTTTTGCTTCAAATACTGATAGCTCGGATGTTGAAACCATATTAGATTGAATATGTCGCAATTGAAATTCTTCATCAGATTCTTTGCTCTTGATAACCTTTAGACATACTTTTTCGTATAAAGCAACAAACCAAATCATTACAAAAACATTTATAATATTGTAGGCTGTGTGAAATAATGATAAGCCATATGAAACTGAGGTTTGCAAAGAAAGCATTTGTTCTTGCATTCCTTTTTGGTAGTCGGTAAGGGTTGCGCTTCCGGATGTAATTGCTTTGAATGTTTCCGGGTCGGTTTGCTCTAAGTTTTCCAAGAACATGCTCAAAGCATAGGGATCTCCCGGTCCTATTTGATCTATAATGCCGGCGACGAAGCTAGAGAATGGATAGAACAAACAAACTACCCATAAAAGACCAAAACCATTAAATAAGAAATGAGAAAAAGCAGCTCTTCTGGCCTGAGTATTTGTAGATAGTGCGGCTAAGTTGGCCGTGAGTGTTGTTCCTAAGTTTTCTCCCAAAATCATTGCACAGGCTATTTCGAAAGAAACCCATCCTTGACTACACATAACCAATGTGATTGCCATTGTGGCGGAAGAAGATTGTAGTATAATGGTTAATAGTGTCCCAATCCCGAGAAAAAGAAGTATAGAGCCAAAGCCCATTTCGGTATATTGTCTTAAGAAGGCTAATATTTCCGGGTTACTTTGTAAGTCGGGAACGCTTGCTTTGAGGAATTCCAATCCCATGAAAAGCAAAGAAAATCCGATGATAAATTCTCCCCATGATTTATTTTTACTTTTGGATGAGAACATAAATGGTAATGCTAATCCGAAGAGAGGAAGAGCTATTGTTGCAATGTTAAATTTAAACCCAAAAATGGAAATGATCCATGCCGTAAATGTGGTACCGATATTGGCTCCCATGATAACAGAGATGGATTGAAACAGGGTAAGTAAGCCTGCGTTTACAAAACTAACTACCATAACGGTGGTAGCGGAAGAAGATTGAACTAAGGCAGTGATTAAAAATCCGGTAAGAACTCCAGAAAAGCGGTTTGTAGTCATTGCTGAAAGGATATTTCTCATTTTATCCCCGGCTACTTTTTGTAGTCCTTCACTCATCATTTTCATTCCATAAAGGAACATCCCTAAAGAACCGATCAAGGTTAGAAAGTCAAGAAGCGAATAATTCATTCAGCAGTAAATTAGATTGTTGTTTCGGGTGCAAAATTAATAAAAAAACTTATTATAGCTAATGAAGTATATGAAAAAATAAGAGCAAGGAGAATTTTAATTTTTTTCTATTGATTGTTAATTGATTAAGAGGAAAAACTACCCTTTTATTAAAAAGCGACAGGGCTGAACTCATATTGGGTTTCTTCTCCTTTTGTGACAATCCCGATTGCGGGATATTCTATATGCATTCCGGCAATTGGGATTTTATGCTCTGCGGCAAAAGCTAAAACTTGCGAACGTGTCTTTGCTGCTTCTATGGGATCGGTGTCGTATTTTACAGAAACTTCCGGATAGGGAATCTGAACTGCAATAGCATGTGTTATGTCTCCCCAAATAAGTAATCTTTCTCCTTCCGATTCTAATAAAAACATAGTATGTCCGGGAGTATGTCCGGGAGCAGCTATTGCTCTAAACGCAAAATCATTTATAAACTTAATGTCTTTTAAGATATTATGATCTAAAAGACGTATCTTCCCCAAATATTGTTTTAATATTTCGTCCCGTAATGAATTCTCTTTTTGTTTTATCCAAAAATTTCCTTCTTCGGGAGAAATATAGATTAGAGCATTTGGGAAAACAGCTTTTCCATCTTTTACTAATCCTCCAACATGATCTCCATGAATATGAGTTAGGGCCACTAAACCAATCTCTTCTGGTTTTACTCCTAAGTGATTTAGGTTATTAATTAATTCTTTACCTAATCCGGTGTCGACTAATATATAGGATTTTTCAGCGGTTTTTATGAGAAAGGAGTTTGTTGCGTTAGGAAAAGTGCCATCGGGTATTGTTTTGTTTATTGTTGTGGCTGTTGCATTTGTCAAGATGCTGCTATTTCCTTGACTTTGCCCTTCTGATAGCGTATAAACAGTACACTTTCCAACGGTGTAAGTAAATATATTTGGATTGGATTGAGCAAATGAGTTAGTAATTATAAAAAATGAAATGAATATAAAGGATAGTATTTTTCTCATGAGTTATCTATTAGACAAGCAAAGGTAAGGAATCATTCTAAAGAATCATGTTAATAAAATAAAAAAAGAAAGTATTCTTAAAAAACGGATAAATAATTTATGAATATTATTGTTTTTTTAACAATGAAGCTTTATCTTTGTGTGGATTATTAATAATTAAATTTCTATACTATGGCTAATGAAATGCAAAACGAAAATGAAAAACTGAATCAAACAATCATTGTAAATCAAGTTGAGAAAAAATCAAACGCTGTCGGAACTGCAGGTTTTGTGCTTGCTTTGATCGCTTTGTTTCTTGGTTGGGTTCCGGTATTAGGTTGGATTATTTGGATATTAGGTGCTATCCTCTCGTTTGTAGGAGTTCTTAAAACACCAAAGGGACTTTCTATTGCAGGACTTGTGATCTCATTTATTGGTTTAATCTTTTTAATATTAGTATTTGGTGCTATCGGAGCTGCGGCTATGTTGTAGTTTCGGAGTAAGTATATTTCTAATAAAGAAAATAGGGAATCGGATTTTATTCGGTTCCCTATTTTTTTGATGATTTTTCTAATATGAAAAGGAGTTGTTTCTTTTTGAAACAACTCCTTTTTTCCTCTTGTAAGATGTGAGGTAGGATTTTTATTTAACTTTTTCTACGATTGCTTTGAATGCTTCCGGATTGTTCATGGCTAAGTCGGCCAAAACTTTTCGGTTGATTTCAATTCCGTTTTTGTGCAAAGCTCCCATTAAACGAGAATAAGACATTCCTTCCAAACGAGCTGCTGCATTGATCCGTTGGATCCATAATGCGCGGAAAGTACGTTTTTTATTCTTACGGTCGCGATATGCATATGTTAAACCTTTTTCCCAAGTGTTTTTTGCAACTGTCCAAACATTCTTGCGAGCTCCATAATAACCTCTTGTTAATTTGAGGATTCTTTTTCTTTTAGCTCTCGACGCTACGTGATTAACCGATCTAGGCATAATAATTAAAATTTAATGGTTTAACAATTACTTCATACACAACATTTCCTTCACACTAGTCTCGTTCGACTTGTTCAGAATGGAAAAATGGGTTAATCTTCTCTTTTGTTTTTTAGTCTTCTTCGTAAGAATGTGACTTTTGTAAGCGTGTTTGCGCTTAATTTTTCCTGTCCCGGTAAGAGTAAATCTTTTTTTTGCACCGGAATTGGTTTTCATTTTAGGCATTGTACTTTACTTTTAAATTGTTATACTTAGCAGGTCTTACGACCATTTAATTTTCTTCTTTTTTATCCTCTGTCTTTGGTTTTGCCTTTTTTTCTGTTTCGGCAGACTTTGGAGTTACTTTTTGAGATTGCGCCGGTTTTTTAGGAGAAAGCATGATAATCATTTTTTTTCCTTCTAACGACGGAAGTGATTCAACTTTGGCATAGTCTTCCAAGTCATTGGCAAATCGAAGTAAAAGTACTTCTCCTTGTTCCTTGAATAAGATGGAGCGTCCTTTGAAGAATACATATGCTTTTACTTTAGCTCCTTCTTCTAAGAAAGACTTGGCGTGCTTGAATTTGAAATTGTAATCGTGGTCGTCGGTTTGAGGTCCGAAACGAATTTCTTTAACTACAATTTTAACTGATTTCGCCTTTTGCTCTTTTTGCCTTTTCTTTTGTTGGTAGATGAATTTTTGGTAATCTGCAATTCTACAAACAGGAGGTACAGCATTGGGAGAAATCTCTATCAAATCCAGATCTTGATCTTGAGCCATTCTTAATGCTTCATGGATAGAGTAAACGCCTTGTTCGATGTTTTCTCCTACTACGCGAACTTCTTTTAATCCGCGTATTTGTTCATTTATCCGATACTGATCTTTTAATGAGTCTTTTTTCTGTTTAGCTATCGCCATATATAATTTTTATTGCCATTCATTCATCTGCTTTTCCACTTCTTGGTTCAAAAGCGCGGCAAAGTTAGTAATTTTCATTGAACCAACATCACCTTCGCCCTGTTTTCTTACAGAAATTTCATTATTTTCTATTTCTTTCTCTCCAATAATGAGCAAATAAGGTATTTTCTTTAATTCATTATCTCTAATCTTTCGACCTATTTTTTCATTTCTATCGTCAATTATTGCTCGAACGCCAGCTTTTCTTAGTTCTTTTACTACGTTTTCGGCATAATCATTGTATTTTTCACTGATAGGAAGAATAACTGCTTGATCCGGTACTAACCATAAAGGAAATTTTCCGGCGGTATGTTCGATTAATACAGCAACAAAACGTTCCATTGAACCAAATGGCGCGCGGTGAATCATAACCGGACGGTGCTTTTGGTTGTCTGCTCCAACATATTCTAACTCGAATCGTTCGGGAAGGTTGTAGTCTACTTGGATAGTTCCTAATTGCCAGCGTCTTCCTAAAGCATCTTTTACCATGAAGTCTAATTTGGGGCCATAGAAAGCGGCTTCTCCTAACTCAACGCGAGCTTTGATTCCTTTTTCTTGACAAACTTCGATTATGGCTGATTCTGCTTGTTCCCAATTTTCTTCCGATCCGATGTATTTTTCTTTGTTGTTCGGATCGCGGAGCGAAATCTGTGCTTCGTAGTCTGTGAAATTAAGTGCCCGGAAGATAATGTGAATGATTTCCATTACTTTAATAAACTCGTCTTTCACTTGATCCGGTGTACAGAAAATATGTGCGTCGTCTTGAGTAAATCCTCTTACGCGCGTTAATCCATGTAATTCTCCGCTTTGTTCGTAGCGATAAACTGTTCCGAACTCGGCTAAACGTAAAGGAAGTTCTTTGTATGAGCGGGGAAATGCTTTGAATATCTCACAGTGGTGAGGGCAATTCATCGGTTTCAATAAAAACTCTTCTCCTTCTTCCGGTGTTTGGATAGGACGGAACGAGTCTTTTCCGTACTTGGCGTAGTGTCCGGAAGTTACATACAGTAGTTTGTTCCCAATGTGAGGGGTGATTACTTGTTGATAGCCATATTCTTGTTGGATTCGTTTCAAAAATTCTTCCAATTTCAAACGAAGCGAAGTCCCTTTGGGTAACCAAAGAGGTAGTCCTTGTCCTACGTTTTGAGAAAATGCAAACAATTCCATTTCTTTACCGATCTTACGATGGTCTCGTTTCTTGGCTTCTTCCAATAATACAAGATATTCGTCCAACATCTTTTTCTTCGGGAACGTAATTCCGTATATCCGAGTCAACTGAGGGCGCTTTTCGTCTCCACGCCAATAAGCTCCGGCAACAGACATTAACTTGATTGCCTTGATATAAGATGTGTTGGGTAGGTGAGGCCCACGACATAGGTCGGTAAAGCTTCCTTGTGTATAAGTAGTGATCGAACCATCTTCAAGTTCTGATATAAGTTCGGTCTTATAGTGCTCGTTTTTGTCTCCGAAAAACTTCAAAGCTTCGGCTTTTGTTATATCAGCCCGACAGATTGGGTTTTTAGTCGATGCTAATTCTTGCATTTTTTTCTCTATCGCAGCTAAGTCCGCATCTTTGATCGTTGTTCCTTCTTTTGGTTCTACGTCATAATAAAACCCGTTTTCAATAGCCGGGCCAATGCCAAACTTTATTCCCGGATAAAGTTCTTGTAGAGCTTCGGCCATCAAGTGAGCCGACGAATGCCAGAAAGCATGTTTTCCTTCTTCGTCTTCCCATTTGTATAGTTTAATAGAAGCATCTTCGTTGATAGGACGAGTTAAATCCCAAGTTTCTCCATTGATTCCCGCAGCTAAAACATCTTGTGCTAAGCGGGGACTAATACTTTCAGCTACTTGCCAAGCTGTAATCCCTTTTTGATATTGACGGACCGAACCGTCGGGAAATGTTATATTTATCATATCTGTTTCAAATTCAGCCAGCAAAGATACAAAAAAACAATTTAAATAAGACAAGAATATCCTAAATTACATATAACTTTACAAAAGTTCCGGTGCAACATGGGTAAAAGATACTAGAACTTGTAATATTTTCTGTACAGAAAAGTTTAAAAAGATAGTATAACTTACCCCAAGTTATACTAAAACTTGGGGTAAGTTATTGTATGATTTCACACAAGTAATTAGGAATTTTTTTTATGGAGACTTTGTTGCTAGAAATGGGGAAGTATTGTTATTCCAGCAATAATTTTCCGGATTGAATTACCTTTCCTCTCTCTCTGATTTGAAAAATATATACTCCCGGATTTATATTTACATACCTTATATTACCATCGCTTAAGGACAGTTTCTCTTCCTTTATTACTTGTCCTTGTGTGTTCAATAAGACGAAATCAAGGTTGTCGTAACCAAAATCAGAAACAACATGAATTGTTTTGTTAAGCTTGTTGGCAAATACATATATTGGCTCTTGCTCTATTTCGTCTATGGCATTTACATCAGGCCCTTCGACTAAACAAAAACAGGTTTCGCAAAATTTATTATCTAAATACACCAATTCATTACCTACTTTCAAACAAGCTAAACGGTATGTATAACTATTACAATCAAGAGGGAAAGCCATAAAGTTGGAGAAAAGACCATTTGTATCACCAATACCTTCTATCCAATACTGTTCCCAGTGTTGCGAAATAAGAAGCTTTTTTCCCCATTTAGAATCTTCCACGTCACAAATATAAGTAGTGTAATTCGTATAGGGGGATCCTTTACAATCTGGATATGGGAAATTCCAAGGGCCAAATCCTGGAATAAGTCCATGTTCTACCCAATCTCCGGTTTTTTTAGAGAAGTCATACAATAAAAATTCGTCCCAATCATCACAGCCGGGAAGAAACCATACTTGTTTTCCTTCTTGGCGAATTCCTCCTAAATAATGATGCGGGTCTTCTACCAACGTTGTATCAACTAAAAAGTATAGTTTATTATATAACATTTCGTTGATAATTGTATCTCCACTAAGCCCATAAAATAACTCCAACCGATAGTAGCCATTCTTGTAAAGATGTACATTCCATATAGCATCGGAAGTAGGAAATACTTTGTTGTCCGAATATCCCGGATGGAAAACAAAGAATGAAGCTAAGAATAATAAAAGTAGTTTTTGTTTCATGACTCGATTATTTTGTGGTTATTATTTTCTTAATTTCCGAATATCCATTTGTCAATTCTATTTTAATCAGATAAACGCCATTTGGTAAACTTGCTGAAGAAAACGAATGTTGCAATTTCCCTGCGCAAGAGATTGTATTGATAACTTGGGCACTTATATTAATCAGCTGAATCATTTGAATAGGAGATTCGGATCGAACAGAAATATTTTCTGATTCTTGAGTAATAGAAATTGATTCTTCATTGGTTATGTTGGGAATGGGAGTGGTATCGGGATCGAAAATAACTTTAGCAAAGTTAATTTGAGAGAAGGTTTTCAGAATCAATTTTTTCTGATCTATAAATTTCAAATCGATATATCCTCTTGGCATTTCAACATTATTGCATTGTATGTCAATAGATCCATCTATATTTAGTCTTGTGATATTAAGATATTCAGACAAAAAGCCAGCAAGCAATATTTTTCCATCTTCTTGTAAAGCAGCATCTAATACATTGATTTTTATAAGAGGGAAATCTCCATCCAAAATTCCATTGGAATTAAGTCGAAAACAACCCCACTGAGAACCTCCAATGATTAGTTTATTATCTTGTTGTTCAATAAGAAATGCAATGCTTGAGTATTTATTTTCAACATTAGTATTAAACAAACCATTGTCTCCAAAAGAAATATCTAAGTTACCATCAAAATCAAACTTAAAACAAGCCAAAGAGGGCGATGAACCGGCTATACATGCTACACCAAAAACAGATCCGCCTGAAGATTTCAAAAGTTGAGGAAAACTACTATTCCCTTGTGACGACAATGATGAAAATTGTAAAATTCCATCATTACCAAAAGACTCATCAAGAGAACCATCTTCTTTTATCTTTATTACTCCCGGAGCATTCTTATTTTCTTCGTTATAAAAAGTAATACCCAAAAGAATAGAATTATCCGACAAAGAAAGCATAGAATATTCTTGATCACAAGAGTAGTTAAGTTGATCAAGTATTACTATTCCATTTTCTCCAAATGAATCATCTAAAGAACCATCCGGAAGACATCGAACAAGGAATAAATTTATTCGAATACCCATTGGCAACTTATATGTTAATAGTCCACTAAAGACTATTTTCTGATCCGGCTGTACTACAACTCGATGATTCGCAAATGAATAACAATTATCATCCGTTATCTTGGTTATGACTTTACCTGCTTCTCCGAAATTTTCATCCAAAATTCCATTCGATTTTATTTTAACCAATGCAATAATTGGATCATGATAAGTCCCCCATATATCAGTATCGTGAGGGCCATTATGAAATCCTACTGCATAAAGATTTCCATCTTTATCAAAATTAATATCTGTATGCCCAAACATTGGAGAATAAGAAAACGTTCCCTTATCTCCAAAATTAGGATCAAGGTAGACCTGCTGTGCATTTATTCCAAATGAGACAAGGAATAAAATAACAAGTATTAGTTTTATTGGTTTCATGACTCGACTATTTTATTATCATCACTTTCTTAACTTCCGAATATCCATTTGTCAATTCTATTTTAATCAGATAAATACCATTTGGTAAACTTGCTGAAGAAAAC
>JAJDGO010000049.1 GCA_030265685.1 Bacteroidales bacterium OttesenSCG-928-M11 | reverse complement strand
TAAATGCCATCATTATAATAAATAGCCATTGGTTCGCCATCGTCAGTTATACTTCCTTTATGAAGTACATTTAAATAAGTATCTTTTGCAATTGCATGAAGTTGAACATTGATTGTCTTGTTTTCATTCAAAGTCACTTTACCTGAAGCTGTATAATATTTTTCTTTTTCTACGGAATAAACATAGTCTCCTTCTGACAAGTTACTGAATGTATACACTCCTGTTTCTTGTTTTTTTCCATCGAATGTAAGTATAGCGTCCGACACCGGTTGATTTTGTTCATCAAGTACATTAAAAGATAGAGTATATTTGTCGTCTCCCGGAGTTACTGATTTCTTTTCGGCAATAACACTAATACTCCAATCGCCTAATTCCATTGAGGAGTCTGCTTCTAACCACTCCGAGTTTCCTTTTAATCTGTAAAGATTGGCAATTCCCGGATAATCTAAAGTTACATCGGCAGTCATATAACCCATCAGATTCGATCTTACGGAACAACTAAACCCAATATAAAGATCCCCCTTAGAGGTATCTACATCAACCGGAGTATCCAGTTTAATTTCCATCCAAGCATTATAGGTAATCGAAGATAAATCTTGTGTATATATTTCCGCTCCAGCCTGCCATATTTTCAAAACAGCAGACAGAAGAGGCGGATTATCCCCTTGTTTTAAATAAGTTTTTACGGAAGTTATTTTTCCGACCTCCAAAGTAGCTAAAGATTCGGAAGTACATTTCACTGCAACATCATATTCTGTACCGGTTGTAGAGAAATGATTTTTGGGATCCGGAGTCCCGTCATTATAACTTATCACAACCTCCGCCTGAGCAAACCCGATATGGGTTAGCATTAGCATAAAAAATAAAAGTAATGTTTTTTTCATATTCAAATATTTTATTAGTTATATCTCAATTTGTGCAAAGATAAAAAAAAGGAACATTAATAGACAAAGCAAAAGAAAGTAAATCAAAAAAACAGACAATTGTTACCATTTGTCTATCGCCATATGTTCTAAAATCAAAGTGATTGGATAATCATGTCTAACGAATCATCCTTATCTAAATTCATTTTTTTCCTTAGACGATAGCGCGATGTTTTAACCGACTCGGGAGTGATGTTCAACATTTGAGCAATATCTTTAATCGACAATCCAAGACGAATATAAGCCATTAATTTTGATTCGTATTGTGTAACATCCGGATAAATTTCACTAATCTTTTCAAAGAAGTGCGGATGTACTTTATTAAAATGAAGCATGAAATCATTCCAATCATCATCCATCTGCAAATTTTCTTTGATAAGCTTTCTAATTTGCTTCTTCATTTGCTTATCCGTATCCGGAGAGTTGTCGATAATAGATACAATCTGATTAAAAATTTGGTTTTTATTAGATAGACGCAAAGAGTAAGAAGTAATTTCACGCAATTTGCTTTCGATCTGTTTTGTTCTAATTTCTTTCAATGCTTCTTCTTTTTCCAATTGTATCGAAAGTTCATTCGACTCAATTTCTTTTAAAGCAACTTGCTGTTTCATGGCTCTTTGTTTTTGCCATAAAATAATAAACAACAACAAAACAATAATCAGAACAGCCAAAGAAGAGATTAATATGATGACAAATTGTTTATTTTTAATTTTAATTTCCGTACTCGCTAAAGCTAACTTACTTTCTGATATATTCAAAGAGGCCGCAATATATTTTCTATGAATATCCGAAATATTCTGATTTTGGCTATTATCCATTGATACATTCTGACTTTTCTTGTTATAGTAAAGAGCACTATCAAGCTGATTTTTTTGCTCATAAATTGCCCCAACATTACCATATACCATAGGTAAAAATAAAGTCATATTATTTTGCTCCATAACCTCCATACTATTCCGAAGTAACTTCATAGCCTGGTTGAGATCATGTTTCTCGTACAAATAATAAATTGCCAAATTATTCTCAAGTAAAGACTGTATATAGGAATTATCAATACAAAGTTCCTGTGCTTTTTTTAGACAAGCAAAAGTTTTCTCATTTTCTCCAACCGTAGCCCAATAATTACCTGTATTCAACAATAGCATTAATAAAAGACTTCCTTTATTGTCGCCATCTAAGTCTTTCATTAAGGAATCTATTGTTCCGGAAAATAAAGAATCCTTATTCTCTTCTGATAATTCAGAAGGAGAATTAAACAACTCAAGAGTAAGCGTATTTATCTTGATCAAATAATATAAATACTCATCTTTGTCTGGAGTAATCAGTGAGAAAGCTTCCTGATAGTACTCTTTACTCATTTGATTAAGAGATACACTATTTGTAATAACTCCCAATGTATTTAAGACTCGAGCCAATAATAATGAATCGTTCATACTTCGTGCCTTTTCTGATATATAAAGAGCTAAATCAAACGCTTCAGCATAATCTTGATCTGTCAAGAAGATATTACATAAAGCATAATTCAATATCAAACTATCATATTCTGATTCAAGATTCAATAAACGTTCTTGTATTCGGCCAATCAGAACTGTATCAACAATCCCTTGACGTTGATTGAATCCAGTTTCGGCATAAAGTACACGAGCTTGAAGAGAGATGCTATCCGGCGAGCTTTTTGCCAAGCAATGCATCTCATTAATTAGATTTAACGAACATTGCTTGTCTAACATAGAGATATTTCTTACCTGCTCTTCTAAATGTTCGAATTTTTCTTCTACTGATTGCGCAAATAAAGAAATCGAAAACAGAGAAACCAGACTATACAATATGTATATTTTTATTCTCATTGATGAATCCCTTCTTCATAAAGCAAATAAGGTTTGCGTTGTATCAAAAAAGAGTCAATATCTTTTTGCCAAAATTCTTTTATCTCACCACTTGACTTGCCTTCAATGATCATTTTTCGTACATAATCAACGCCTATTAGATTTTCAAAGAAGGGCTTAAAGAAACTTTCTTTCCCCTCAATAGCATTGTATGATTCTATTATATAGTCTAGATTAATTCCAGCCAAACAAATATCTTTGTCCGAAATATCTCTTAAATCTCTACCATAACAAATTTGATCCTTAAAAGGAGGATTTTTCGCTCCAGACATACTTCGAGGGATAAACGAAAAGTCAAATCCTTTCATATCCGGCGATCCATATATCTGAAAAGGAGCTTCTGTTCCTCGTCCCAAACTAACCGAAGTTCCTTCGAAGAAACAAGTTGAAGCATATAGATAAACAGATTTCATGTTAGGCAAATTCGGAGATGGAGGAACGGGAAGAGAATAGCGGGTTTGTCTTGTGTAGTTTTTTGACTTGATTACTTTTAACTCACAGTTTCTTTGTTCGGGCAACCATTTTTCTCCATTTATCATATTAGCCAACTCACCCAAAGTCATTCCATGAACAATTGGGATTGGCAAATAACCAACTCCCGATTTATATTTCATATCTAAGATAGGTCCGTCTACATAAAATCCATTCGGATTCGGACGATCTAAAATAAGCATTGTTTTATTATTCTCCGCACAAGCATCCATCATCTTGTACATAGAGATATAATAAGTGTAATATCGCAGTCCAACATCTTGAATGTCGAAAATAACAATATCCAATTCCTGCATTATTTTATTATCTGGCCTACCGGCTTTATTTTTATATAAAGAATAAATTGCAATGCCCGTTTTAGAGTCCACTGAATCATTAATTCTTTCTCCAGCATCTGCGTCACCTCTAAATCCATGTTCCGGAGCAAATATATAAATGATATTAATCCCGGCTTTATATAGGAAATCAACTAAATGCTCCTCTCCTATCAAGCCTGTATGATTCGTTAATATTCCGACTCGTTTCCCTTGTAGCAAAGGAAGGTACTCATCTACTAATTCCGCCCCAACCTTTACTTCAGTTGTATTTAATTTCAATATTTCATCAGCAGATTGAGCTTTAGAACATGCAATGAAACAAAAAAGGAATAGAAATAGAAATATGAACGAATCAATCAATTTCATTATCAACTTAAACTTCAATAAACAACCTTCCTCTTTTAAAATTATATCAAAGAGAAAGATTGTTTATATTTTACAAAAAATTATTAGAGTTTATATTCGCTCCAAGATTTTATTTGAACATCTTCTATTTTCATCGAGCAGAAAGCTTCAATAAATGCACTTGCCAAACGAGCATTTGTTAATAATGGAATATTATGATCAATAGCTGCTCGACGTATCTTATAGCCGTTTGTCAATTCTCTTCGCGTATGATTTTTCGGAATATTAACTACCAAATCAATTTTATGATTTGACATTATTTCAATAACATTGTTTGTTCCTTCTTCGTCCGGCCAATCTACCGCAATTGCTTTCACGCCATTTTCATCTAAAAATTTCTGCGTTCCTGAAGTTGCATAAATTGTATATTTATCTTCATCTAATAAACGGCACGCATCCAAGAGATCTACTTTCGATTTGGCAGCACCAGAGGAAATAAGTATTCCTTTTTTAGGCACATCATATCCTACAGCCAACATTGCTGATAATAATGCTTCATAATAATCATCTCCTAAACAACCTACTTCTCCAGTCGAAGACATATCAACTCCTAAAACAGGATCTGCTTTATGTAAACGAGTAAAGGAAAACTGAGATGCTTTTACTCCAATCCACTCGATATCGAAAGCCGAACTATCTGGTTTATCAAATGGCATATCCAACATAATCTTTGTTGCTGTTTCGATAAAATTACGTTTCAAAACTTTCGATACAAAAGGGAAAGAACGTGAAGCACGAAGATTACATTCAATCACCTTAATTTCATTATTTTTTGCTAAATATTGAATATTAAACGGTCCACTAATATTTAATTCTTTGGCAATTGCCTTACTTACTTTTTTGATTCGACGGAAAGTTTCAAAATATATCTTTTGTGCCGGAAAAACCAATGTTGCATCTCCGGAGTGTACTCCCGCAAACTCGACATGTTCGGAAACTGCATATTCTATTACTTCTCCATTTTTAGCTACTGCATCAAATTCAATCTCTTTTGCATTTTGTAAAAACTCGGAAACAACTACCGGATATTCTTTTGATACTTTAACTGCTGCTTTTAGGAAAGTTTCCATTTCTTCGTGCGAATAGCATACATTCATTGCAGCTCCGGAAAGAACATAAGACGGACGAATCAAAACAGGAAAACCTACATTTTCTACAAATTCATTAATTTCATCCATACTTGTCAACTCTTTCCATTTCGGTTGATCAATCCCTAATTGATCCAACATGGAAGAAAATTTATGACGGTTTTCAGCTCTATCAATACTTACCGGAGAAGTTCCTAAGATTGGTATATTCTGACGATGTAATTTCATTGCCAAATTATTCGGAATCTGGCCTCCTACTGACACAATCGTTCCTTTCGGTAATTCCAAGTCAATAACATCCATTACTCTCTCGAAAGAAAGTTCATCAAAATACAAACGATCACACATATCATAATCTGTCGAAACAGTTTCCGGATTATAGTTTATCATGATCGCTTTATATCCCATCTGACGCGCAGTTGTTACTGCATTTACAGAACACCAATCAAATTCAACAGACGAACCTATTCGATAAGCTCCCGAACCTAAAACAACTACGCTTTTTTCATTCTTATAATAAGGAATATCATGAGTTTCTGACCCATAAGTCATATATAAATAGTTTGTCAAATCAGGATGTTCCGAAGCAATCGTATTGATGCGCTTAACTGCTGGAAGAATATTGTATTTTTTTCTCTGTGCACGAACTTTTAGATTTCCCTTTTCCATATTATCTAGAGGATCTTCCACATAACGGCAGATTTGAAAATCCGAAAAGCCTAAACGTTTCGCTTCTTTTAATACATCAGCTGGTAAATCTTCTACTGACTTATATTGTTTTAGAACTTGGGTATAATCTACTATATTTTTCATTCCATTGATAAACCAAGGATCTATCTTTGTTAAGTCTTGAATACGTTCAACAGAATAACCTTTTTCTAAAGCTTGAGCAATCGCAAAAATTCTCAAATCAGTCGGATTTGCCAACTCATCGTCCAGATTCTCAAAAACCAAATCTTTATTCCCAACAAAACCATGCATCCCCTGCCCTATCATTCGCAATCCCTTTTGAATAATCTCTTCAAAAGATTTTCCAATAGACATAATTTCTCCAACTGACTTCATGCTAGAACCTATTTGCCGAGATACTCCAGCAAATTTAGTTAAGTCCCAACGAGGAATCTTTACAATCATATAGTCAACAGATGGAGCAAGATAAGCAGAATTAGGAGTTCCCATTTCTCCAATTTCATCCAAAGCGTATCCTAAAGCTAACTTAGCTGCAACAAAAGCCAAAGGGTATCCACTTGCTTTAGAAGCTAATGCCGAAGAACGGCTCAAACGAGCATTAATTTCAATAATCCGATAATCATTTGTCGTTGCATTAAATGCATATTGAATATTACATTCTCCCACAATTCCGACATGACGTACTACTTGCCTAGCTACATTTTCTAATAAATCAATTTGTTCTTTACTTAATGAACAAATGGGGGCAACAACAATACTTTCTCCTGTATGAACTCCTAATGGATCAACATTTTCCATAGGAACCACAGTAAAGCAATGGTCATTTTTATCTCGAATTACTTCAAATTCAATTTCCTTCCATCCTTTTAATGACTCTTCAACCAATATTTGTTTTGAATAGGCAAAAGAGCTTTCGCAAAGAGTTATAAATTCTTCTTTATTTTCACAAATACCACTTCCTAAACCTCCCAATGCATAAGCCGAGCGAACCATAATAGGGAATCCTATTTTTTCAGCTGCGGCTATTGCATCGTCCATTGTTTCTACAGCTTGACTAATCGGAGTTTTTGCATCAATTTCATTCAAGCTTTTTATGAATAAATCTCGGTCTTCTGTCTTCATAATAGCTTCGACAGAAGTACCCAATACTTCTACTCCGTATTTTTTCAAAGTACCATTTAGATACATTTCTGTTCCGCAGTTCAAAGCTGTTTGTCCTCCAAAAGCCAAAAGTATACCATCCGGACGTTCTTTTTTAATAATTTCCTCTACAAAATAAGGAGTTATCGGAAGAAAATAAACCTGATCAGCCACACCTTCTGATGTTTGGATTGTTGCAATATTCGGATTAATCAACAACGTATATATACCTTCTTCTTTTAAGGCTTTTAATGCTTGCGAACCAGAATAATCAAATTCACCTGCCTGCCCAATTTTTAACGCTCCCGAACCTAAAACCAATACCTTCTTAAAGTGCTTCCTGTCTGACATATTTTTTACTTTTATTTGATTTACTATTTCTAACCTGCAAAAGTACAAGGAAATATTGAAAAAAACTTAGATTATTTTATCAAATTCGCCTCTCAAGCTTTTTTTTTTATAATTAGCCTGCTTTATGCCTAATTAAATTGATCATTCCAGATAATTAATTTGAAAAAAAGAACACTAAGACTTGAAAAGTTTACTGCAAATTCGTTCCGGATGTCATAATTTTCTATCAATTTTGGAATAATCCATACCATTCTTTGAGTAGAAAAATAATAATAAATTCAATTTTTTATAAAAAAAATCGTGATACAATTTGGAGATTAAAATAAAAGCATTACCTTTGCAACGCTTTTGAACGCAAAAGCTATAAAAACAAAAACATTTCGGGCGTTTAGCTCAGCTGGTTCAGAGCATCTGCCTTACAAGCAGAGGGTCGGCGGTTCGAATCCGTCAACGCCCACTTGAAAATCAAAGACTTACGAGAAATCGCAAGTCTTTTTTCTTTTTATATGGACAC
>JAJDGO010000048.1 GCA_030265685.1 Bacteroidales bacterium OttesenSCG-928-M11 | reverse complement strand
AAACCCGTAGGGCTTGGCATTGACGTTTCATTCTTGGAATATATCTTTGTGTACAGATAAAAAAAGGATTACATTAACCCTAATAAGAAATAAGATTCTCTATTGATACGGCATAGTTAAAACCGTCTATCGAATAGAAACCTAACTTCTCGGCAAATGCTTTGCTTTTATCATTGACGGATTCTATTCCGATATGCTTAAAACCGTATTTTGCCGCTATTCCTGCAAGAAAACGGACGAAATGCACTCCGTGCCCTATACGTTCTTTTCGGAAACTGATTCGGGCTATTATAAGGCAATCGGGCGGAAATGTGCTTTCTACCTTTCGGATACGCAAGTATAAATCTACCCGCTTGTTTCTTCGGGTAACTATAATATTATCAGGAGTGAGATACACAAGGGAAAGACGGTACTTAAACCGCCTCATCAGGTAGCTATCTATTTCTTTCCGTATTTCTTCATACTCGTTCATATCTGCGGTTTATGATTGTCTGAATCCTCGTTTCGGCTTCTTCTTTATTTTCTTTTTCATCGGAATTTGTTTTTCCTCTTTATTGGCATCAGGAGTAAGCAAGCCTAATGCAGAAGACAAGCCCAAATCAGGGAGATTGAAAGATTGCTTATTATCTTGATTTACAGATTGTATATTTGAAAGGTTGTCGTCTTGTTTATATGCAGCCTTGTTCTCAGTCAGTTCGTCCTGCCTATTTGCATATAAGCCAGTCTGCATATCTGTATTTTTTCTTTCATCGGAAATCTGGCGTTCCTGCATTTCGAGTTGTTCGGAGATACTTCCGTTCTTCATCGTGTTGCAGTATTCAAAGGTTTCAGTTAGTTGGCGTTGGTAGCCGAATAGTTTATCAAATCCCTGCTCTGCCTGTTGAAATAAGTTCTTCCTGTTGAATCCTCCCTTGATAGCTCCTTTCTTGGTGTTCTTGTGGTTGGTAAGTGGGGACAGTTTCTTTTTGTTGGATTGGTCTTTTCGGCTGACTATTAAATGGCAGTGCATATTCAGTTCGTTGTTTGACCTGTCCCGACTGAAATGTATCTTCCCATAGAATTTTATATCCTCTGCCGATAGTCCTTTGTTAAAGTTCTTAGCATATTCAGGAATAACCACTTCCCGAATATACCGTTTCATGGCTTCGGCTTGTTCCTGTTCGGTATTGCCCATTGCTCGAAGTTCCTTTTCCGATGGGCTTACATGGATAGCGTAAAACTTCGCATCTGTTTTCATAAGTTGCCCGATATTGCTGTCTATATCTTTAACAACTTGGGATTTGTAGATATTATCATCCGTCAGATTGAAAAATCCTTCGGTATAGATTCCCTGTTCCATGCGTTCCATATCTTCATGTTCTAAATAGTTGCATAGCTTTCGGCTACTGCCTGCATTATTATACGTGCCTTTGGACGGTGGCGGGAAATCTATATTCATGGGTTACTCGTTTATCAGGTCGTTTATCTCGGTTCTTAGGTTCTCTTTGCGTTTACCGTCCATTACTCCGCAGGTTGCCAGTTCCGAATAAAGGGAAATTAATTTCAATAGCTTCTGATTGTTTCTTTGCTGTGTTTGGGTTTGCTTATTTATAGTAGCGGATAGTTTATCAAGGCTTGCAGACTGGTTATTTATTACTACTGCTATTTTGCCGAAATGCTCATCCAGCTTTTTCAGTACATTGACAAGGTTCTCTTTTGAGGTGTTTATTTCTGAATTTACTTTTTCCGTCAGGATTCCGACAGCCGTATCGAACTTAACGGCTATTGAATGGCTTGTTCGTATCATAGGGTTGAGTTGTTCTTCTTCGTAGTGACGAATGAAACGGATAATATCATCCTGCCGTTTGTTAATCTTGGATAGTTCTGATTTTACGGATTCGGGAGCATCCGCAGGGTTGATATGTGCTTTATCCAGATACAGGAATGCCAGTTTTACAACTTCACTCTTTTTCAGCGAATAGCGTTTACAGATTTTTTCTACTAAACGACCTGTTTCCTTGTCTATGGAAACAGTAGTATATATTATCTTTTGGGCTTCATCTTTCATGATAATTACTTTTTAATGGAATTTCATGTTATTAAAAGTCTGATAATTAGCGATAAATACAAAAGGCTAATTGTTGGACTAATTATAGCGGTTTTGCATAAACCGCTAAAGCCGAAGGCTTTGCCCCGCAGGGCAAGAGGAAGAACAGGACGAAGTCCAGTTCCCTCTTGCTTAATTTAGCGAAACGAACAGAGCCGGTAGGCGAGGTTGTTTCTGCTAAATGCGGAGCGTTAAAATAAAGGCGTAAACTAAAACAAGCCTTCATTCGCTTGCGTCATTCTGCTTAGAACATAAAAAACAGAATCATTCCTCTTTTTCGTCTTTTTTATCCTTGTCTTTGGGCTTTGGGTGCTTCTTTTCAAAATTCTGATAGGTTTGAAAATCCATATGAGAACGCACAAACTCCCGAACATCAGAAGTCTTATAATAGGTCTTATGCGCTATCATAAAAAAGGGGAGCTTTTTACTGCTTCGGTATCGTTGGAGAGTTCGATACGATACTTTCAGGAGAAATGCCAAATCTTGATTATCGAGCAGTTTCTCATCTTCGGCAAATACTTCTTTGGTGTTGATAAGCGATTTCAGGTCTTGACCTATATCGTTCAATTTCTTGGATAACTTTTGCATCCACATTTCAAAATCTTCATTATTGATATACATGATTTGCTTCGTTTTACAGATTAATACTTCTTATATCCAATGCATTGATGAAGCAAAGCTCGGCAGAATGGAGAAACAGAAAAAGAGGAGTAGTTAACTACTCCCCCGAAAGTTTTTTGTAACACACTTGTATTTAACATGTTACAAAACGGTTATTTTTCATCTTGTTTATTTCTGTCCTCTTTATCCTTTCGGATTATGAGGTTACGCAGGAAGTCGAGGGCTTTTGTCCGATTGAACGGTTTACGGTCGAATACCTTTTCTTGTTGGTCGTAGATACTGCCGAAATTGCAATTGAAAATCTTTTCAAAAGCATCTGCAATTTGATTCAAGTGTGCGGGTTTTCCGTTTCGTTGAAACACCTTCTTTGAGAAGAAAAGGGCTATTACAATCTCTCCTAAAGCAACAATCCCCAAGTCTTTCGACTTAGGGAGAATATACAGGTCGGATTGGAACGTTGATTGATTAGATTGTCGAAACTGTTCGGGATACTGAATTTTGAGGTTTAGTAGCTCTAATTCAGCATTGACAAGAGATAGTGTCTTTTGTAGGTAGGCTAATTTTAGGGCATTTTTCCCCCTGCTCGTACCGATAAAGCGATTTCAGGAATGCTAACTCAACACGAGTAGTATTCAGTATCCGAAAGACTTCTGAATAGTCTGCTTCGGGTTGACTGACAATTGTTCTTAGCTGTTCCATAAAGCACCCATAGGCATTCTCTGTTTCATGGTTTGTTACTTGTGAAGTTTCAGACAACAGGCTGAATAACTTCGTTTTTAATAATTCATTCATAGACATAAAATTTAATGTGAATATTAATAATCAGACCGAAGTCCTGTTTTATGCTGAATGAGTATGGAATTTATCCTTTTCTCAAATATCTGTTCAGATGCTTACCCGTAAGTGAGGATTTATTTGCTAAAATATCTTGTGGCGTTCCTTCAAATATTATGTTTCCACCATATTTTCCTGCACCTAATCCCATATCTATTACCCAGTCTGCTTGACTGATAATATCCATGTTATGCTCTATTATAATTACAGTATTTTTATCACTTACTAATCTGTTAAACAATCTTATTAATTTAGATATATCAGAGCCATGCAGCCCAGTAGTAGGCTCATCGAAAACATAAATATTACCCTTTTTCCCTAATTCGGTTGCCATTTTCAATCTTTGCCGTTCTCCACCTGAAAATGTATTTAACGATTGACCTAATGTTATGTAGTCTAACCCTACTTCGCTAAGGCGTTTAAGTGGATTTGCGATTTCTGGTTCGTTGAAAAAATCTCGTGCTTCGTTGATTGTCATGGACATTATATCTGTAATCGTTTTATTGTATAACTTATAAACCAATACTTCCGGTTTAAATCCACTACCATTACAATGTTCACAACGAACTTCAACCGCATCCAAAAATGCAAGGTCAGTAGAAATTACTCCTAACCCTCTACATTCAGGGCAAGCCCCATCCGAATTGCTGCTAAATAGCGATTGTTTTACTTTATTATGTTTTGCAAACAAAGTCCTTATTATATCCAATATCCCCGTATAGGTGGCGATATTCGACCGTTTACTTCCACGTAAAGCACTTTGGTCTATCATCACAATATCTTTATATTGTTTTATTAACGAGTTTACCAATGAACTTTTGCCTGACCCGGCAACTCCTGTAACGACAGTTAAAACGTTTTGGAGAACTTGTACAGATACGTTTTTCAGATTATGGAATGATACGTTATTTAATGTCAGATAAGCTATACTCTCTCGGTACTGTGATTTTAGTTGGTTTTCGCGTTTTAAATAATTTCCGGTAAGTGTACCTGATTCCAATAAACCCTCAATATTACCTTCATAAATGATATTTCCGCCGTCTTTACCTGCTCCTATTCCCATATCAACAATATGGTCTGCAATGGCGATTACGTCCGGATCATGTTCTACGATTAAGATTGTGTTGCCTTTATCTCGGAGTTCGAGTAATAGCTTGTTTAATCGCTGTACATCATTCGGATGTAGTCCAATACTCGGCTCATCGAATATATATGTGAGGTCGGTCAAGCTACTACCTAAATGACGAACCAGTTTTACCCGCTGTGATTCCCCGCCGGATAAAGATGATGTTTCCCTACTTAAAGTCAAATATCCTAATCCGATTGCAAGCAAATTTTCAAGGCTTTTCTTTAGCGTATCCAATAACGGGGTAACTGAATCTTCGTGTATAGCAGAGATAAATTCAAGCAGTTCATCAATCTGCATATTACAGCAATCAGCAATATTTTTATTGTCAATATTACAAGCTAAAACTTTTGGATTTAGTCGTGTGCCGTTACATTCGGGGCATGTATCCTGTTTTACCACCTCTTTATACCTCAATCCATTTTTTCCAGAAACCATACTTGATTCCTTTTTGAAAAATGAACGTTCAAAACGAGGTAGTATCCCCTCATATATTGATGTTTTAGGGAATTGAGGGTCTGGATTCTTCAATTTAATACCATCTGCATATATAAGGTTGTGCCATTCTTCTGGGCTGTAATCTTTTATCTTCTTGTCGTTGTCGAACAAACCCGAATATACATAGCGAGTCCAACGCCATCCGCCTACTTCAAAAGACGGAAATTTTATTGCTCCTTCATTTAATGACTTGTTTTTATCTATTAATTCGCCTAAATCAACTACGCTAACTTTCCCCAATCCTTCACAGCATGAACACATACCTTGCGGGTTATTGAATGAAAAATCAGTCGAATGTCCAACATGCGGTTTTCCTATTCGGGAGAATAATAGACGGAGCAATGAATATATATCCGTTACAGTTCCTACGGTTGAACGGGCATTACCTTCAATTCGTTTCTGATTGACAATAATAGCAACAGATAGGTTTTCCATACTATCTACATCCGGTTTCCCATATTGTTGCAATCTATGGCGGATAAAGCTGTCATATGTTTCATTCAGCAGTCTTTGTGATTCGGCTGCTATTGTATCAAAAACCAATGATGATTTACCTGAACCTGACACTCCGGTAAACACAGTAATCTTCTTTTTGGGTATTTCTACTGATACACTTTTAAGATTATTCTCTCTTGCTCCTTTAACAATGATTCTCTGTTCTCTCATATTTTTTCTCTATTTTTACGCAAAGATAAAACCTTCTAATTATCTGAACAATAAGTGATAAATCTTTCATTGGGTGATAAATTTGTCGCTATTTGACAGAGAATTGATTATCTTTGTAATCTGAAAAACAATTAGAAATTTTATGTATGTAAAGAAGAATCCAATGGATTATTCCGACTGTTCTGTTCGTATTGCGATTGATATTTTATCAGTCAGTTGGAATGCTTGGCTAATCGGAGAAATCAGTAATGGCGTTGTAAGACCGTGCGACTTACATCGTACTATTAGTGTTGCCCCCAAGAGAGTTTTAACTAAACAGTTAGGAGAACTCGAAAAAATGGGCATACTGGAAAAGAAAGTATATCCCGTTTTACCATTGAAAGTGGAATATTATCTGACTGATGCCGGGAAAGAGTTAATTCCAATTTTAGACAAACTAAGGGAGTGGGGAGATAAATACAAGGAAGAATTTATTAGTAAAACTACAGATAAATCAGAAAAATAAACTTCGATTTAGATATACTTAGATATTAATTACTATTTTTGCATACGAGTTATTTGAAACAATGGAAAAGCAAAGCAGACCAAAGAGTTTCGCTCGTTTCTAAATCATTACCTATTCTACTTTTGCGGTTTATTAAATGCTTGTAAAATAGCGAAATATAAAATAAACGCATCTTCTTGATAAAAACTTCCATGATGATGATTGTAACCACCGGAAACAGGATTTTGTGATCTTTTATCGCATCAATTTCAAAGACAATGAAGCGTTTAGACAATAAATCCAGTTGCTTATCCGAGTTTAGCAAGAAGTCGTATTCGCCACCACGATAGTACGGTTCAAGCACGTTCAGGAAGTTGGCAATATCGAAGTCTTTTTCACGCACTTTCTTTTCTTCCAGTACCTTTTTGTAATCATCACGGACGAACTCATAGAACGTGTTGAAAGACGGTTCTAACTGTTTGTTCATCTTCAGCTTTTCTATGTACTGGCTGACCGCATTGGATAAGGCGACTTCCTCCGCCCGTGAAGGCGGTTCGTTATCCCTTTTCCACAAAGTCAGAATAAGCGTTTTTATACTCTCACGCTTTTCAATGTCGAAGACATTATCATCCGTAAAAAAATGGATTGAATGAAATAGGATTTTCTTCGGTGTATGTAAAATACACTCCGTCCTGACCGCCCGTACGCTTATTAATCAGGTTGCATAACCCCTGATACGAATTACCCGTATCTACTAACACGATATGCGTACCCTGTTCGTAATACTGGCGGCACATGTGGTTGGTAAAAAAAGATTTACCGCTTCCGCTCGGCCCGAGAATGAATTTATTACGGTTGGTAATAATTCCTTTCTTCATGGGCAGGTCGGAAATATCCACATGTAACGGCTTTCCGCTTACACGGTCAGCCATTTTGATACCGAACGGACTGGGCGAACTCCGGTAGTTCGTTTCTTCCGTAAAGAAGCAAAGGGCAGGTTCGATAAACGTGTAGAACGATTCTTCCGCAGGGAAGTCGCCACCGTTGCCCGGCATTCCTGCCCAGTACAATGTAGCGGCATCCACCGTATTGTGGCGTGGCTTACATTCCATAAGAGCCAACTGGCTACCCACATCATTGCGAATATGTTTCAGTTCTTCCATGTCATCACTCCATGCCAACACATTGAAATGGGTACGGATTGAGGTCAGCCCGAAGCTGTGGGCTTCGTTCAGATATTGGTCGATCCATTCCTTGTTGATTTGATTTCCACGACTGTACCTTGAAAGCGACTGCATATTCCTTGCACTCTTCTCGAATTTTCGCAGGTTTTCCGCACTGTCTTCGATAAACAGATATTGATTGTAGATATGGTCGCATGAAAGAAGCAATCCAACAGGAGAAGCGAAAGACAAACGACAGTCGCTCCGGTCGGTCGATAGTTTTTCATAACGCATATCCGTTCCGATACGTCCGGGCAGATCTTCCGCATCCGAAAGCGTATGCAGGCAAACGTGTTTACTTCCTACCCGAAGCCCGTCGGCTCCCAATTCCAAATCTTCCAAACAAGTAGTATCGTCCAACGACAGGGCGAAATATTTTTCAATCAATCCCGCTTGTTCGTCCGTACCTGTAATTTCATCGGAAAGGATACGGGTAAGGCGGACAAATCCGCTATCGTTCATGATCCGTTCAAACTGTCCGACGGCTTCCAAAAACTTCACGCTTGTATCCTTATTGACCTCTTTGGGAATAATGTTTCCACGACAAAGCGATGAGAAATTGCTCTGCATTCGCATTCGCTCTTTGGTCGTCTTGGTCAGGAACAGAAAACACGAGTGATTCAAGAACGGGCGTTCGTTGAAGTGCTTTTCAAAACTGCGGGATAAGAAACTCATATCGTCCTTATCGGTAGCGGGTTTGTAGGTTTCACGCACAAACCAATCCTGCTTATGCACCACACAGTATTCGGGCAGGACTTTTACCGCTTTCGCCCAAGACGAATGAATTGCTTCGTATTCGGTATTGGTTACGGTAAACAGTTCCGGCAGTTCCACACGGTAGGCTACGGTAATATCCACATCTTTACTGATAATGCAGTCGTGTTCGACCGCCAACAGCGGAAACTTACTTTCGATAGTCGCCGCTTTCATTATATTACGCATACGCTACCTCCTTTCTTTTCCGTTTGAAAAGGCGGTGTGGAGTTTTCCTGTTTATCAAATAGCGAGGATGCTGTTTTACAGCCATGAGTTTCATTAAACCATGTTCCCCGTATTTTTCATTCAGGCTAAAGGTCAGCCAAACCAATACCGAAGCAGCGATTACGCCGAAGCCTATGCAAATCCACTGGTCGATACCTATCATGTAGATTATCACGAACAGTAC
>JAJDGO010000047.1 GCA_030265685.1 Bacteroidales bacterium OttesenSCG-928-M11 | reverse complement strand
TATTAACCAACTGAATCATTTGAATAGGAGATTCGGATTGAACAGAGATATTTTCTGATTCTTGAGTAACAGAGATTGATTCTTGATTGGTTATGTTTGGAATGGGAGTAGCATCGGGATCAATGATTACTTTCGTAAAAACAAGATTGTTGGAGTTAAGACCGCAGGCAATAAATGTTCTATCGTTTATGAATTTATAAACAGAGTAATCACCAACTATTTTAGGAGTAGATATGTCGAAATCAATAGAGCCATTATTGTTTACTCGAATAATTTGAAATGTAGCTTCTGAATTTGGGCCAACAAATAATAATTTTCCGTCTTTTTGTGAGAATATATCTCGTCCGTTTTTTATTCCTCCGTCGATAAAATCTTCGTCTAAAGTTCCATCCGAATGGAGTCGTTTGTATCCTACAGAAGGACTACCTATGATGATTTTTCCATCTTGTTGTTCAAGAGCAGATAAATCAGAAGTAGATGCAGAATCAATTGTTTCTACCCAAACTCCATTTTCTCCAAAGGAAATATCAAATTCTCCATTTTCGTCGATTTTGAAACAACAGTATTTAACTTGATTAGCTTTCTCGGTATTAGATATTGCAATGCCAAAAATTGAACCATCCGAAAGTGATAAAAGTTTAGGAGAGTTTCCCATTAATCCAGCTTCCATAGATTCGGGAATGTACAAAACGCCATTGCTTTGGAAGTCATCGTCGATAAATCCGTCTTCGGTTATTTTAATTATTACCGAACTCGTGACATTGTATTGTTCGTTAGAAACATATAGCCCAATCCAAATTGAATTGTCGTAAAAAGATAGTATGGAAATGTCGCCACTTAAAGAATGGGTGCTTAAAGGAATGATTGAAACCCCTTCGTTTCCGAATGTTTTATCCAATGTTCCGTTGGTATTGTATCGAATAAGAGCAATGTCATAGTAATCTTTTCCTTTGCACCAGCTTCCTACAATTATTTTCCCGTCCGATTGTATTGTAAGTACACAAGTCTTCAATAAAAGCTGGCTAACTTCGGTAACCGCAATTCCTTCTTCCCCGAATTTTTTGTCTAAATTTCCTTCAGAATCCATTTTAAGTAATACGGATTCCATGCCGTAACTATAATCATCTGTGGTATTTTTTTGCAAATATCCAGCTGCGAAAATATTTTCATTGTTGTCGATTTCTATGCTGAATATATCTATCCCTTCAAAAGTAGTAGTTCTTTCTTTCCCAAATTCAAGATCAAAATAAGCTTTTTGTCCATTTGCGACCAATGAAGTAAATAAAAAGAATAAGATAAGAGTATGTTTTATTGATTTCATATGTATAACTATTTTAGAGATTTGCGTTTGTTATTATGCATTTGTTTTATTTTGCAATAATAAGTAAAAATATTTTAACAACCAAATTTGGTTTCTAAATACTAGTTATTATGCTAAACTTTCTTGATTATACTTTTTTTACACGTAATGACTCCGAAAGTATAAAAAAAATCGTACTTTTGTCTGATTGATTGAAAAGGAAAAGAATAAGGACGTGTTTATGCGATATATATTACTCCTTTTGGCATTGATGCTGTTTGTGCCAATCGTTAAATCAGAAAGTTATGAGAATTTACAAGTCAGCCTTTTGACTGTAAAACCTCGTTCGAACGAGATTTATACAATATATGGACATTCGGCACTTCGTTTGCAGGATGACTCAACCGGAATAGATATTGTTTTTAATTGGGGAACATTCGATACTTCAAAGCCTAACTTTGCATACTATTTTATGCGAGGAGAAACCGATTACTATTTAAGTACGGTTGATTATGTTCTTTTTTGTCGAGCATATGCTTGGGGTAATTCGACGGTTGTAGAACAAATATTAAACTTGTCTTCAGAAGAGAAGGAACGGCTGATGCTTATACTGGAGGAAAACTTAAAGACTGAAAATCGTAATTATCGCTATAACTTTCTTTTTGATAACTGCACGACTCGTATTCGAGATATTATTGAAGATATTTCTCTCAAAAAAATAGAGTATCCCGAACAACAAAAAACAACGACTTTTCGCGAGTTGATTTATTCTTGTACGAGTTCTTACCCTTGGATGTCTTTTGGTATAAATCTAATAATAGGGAGTGGGGCTGATTCTATAGTTAATACACGTCAAGAAATGTTTCTTCCTGAGCATTTGATGGATGTGTTTCGAAATTCAGTTGTAGGTAATTATGGAGAAAGTAGAGAGAATTTAGTTCTTTCTGAGCTTACTGTTATGGAATCAACTTCGGTCGAAACTCCTAAAAATTATTTTTGGACTTCACCTCTTTTTGTTGGTGTTGCAGTTTTTTTATTATACCTAATATTGATTTTATTATATAATAAACACTGGAAATTATTGGCTTCTTGTTTTGCTTTATATTTTTGTGCAGCGACGATCGGAGGGATTATAATCTTTTTCTTGGTTTTCTTTTCTGCGCATCCTTGTGTTAGTCCGAATTGGAACTTGGTTTGGTTGAACCCTTTGCATATTGTTGGAGTAGTAGGTTTTTTCTTTAAAAAAACTCATTCTCTGTTTTATTGGTATCACAGGGTTAATTTTGTACTTTTGTGCCTGTTTCTAGTGGCATGGTTTTTGATACCACAGAAGTTAGAAATCGCCATTATTCCGTATGTAATAACATTGGCTACTATTTCCGGATATTCGCTGTTTCGTAAAAAGCAAATAAAAAAATGAAACGATTATTATCATCTCTTATCGCTATACTTACTATCAGTGGATTGAATGCGCAGCAACAACAAGCAGAAATTCCAAAGTTAGTGGTTAGTATTGTTGTTGACCAATTAAGAGGGGATTATCTTCATTATTTTAGTTCTACATTTGGCGAAAAAGGATTTAAGCGATTAATGAATGAGGGACTGGTTTATCATCAAGTTGATTGCGATTTTCAAAGCGTTAATGAAACAAGTGCTATTGCAAGTTTGTATGCGGGTACTTATCCTTATTACCATGGTATAGTTGACAACACAAAATACGACCCGATTTCTAAAAAGGTTATCTCTATTTTTGCTGATAACGATTATTTAGGGAATTATACTTCCGATCAGTTCTCTCCTAAAATTTTACAAAGTTCAACCTTTTCTGATGAACTTAAGGTTGCTACTAATGGAGCTTGTGATGTTTATGCTATTGCTTCGAATGCAGAAGCAGCTATCGCAGCAGGAGGACGTTATGCTAATTCGGTTTTTTGGTTAGATAATCACAATGGAAAATGGGCTACATCAACTTATTATCCGGATGTTCCATGGTTTATTGATCGTTTTAATTCTTCGGAAGCTTTTGGTGCATCATCAAACGACCGGACGTGGATACAGTCTCTTTCTCATTTTAATGGTTTCCCTTATTCGGGGACACGAAACTATTTCAAATATACTTTCTCTAAAACAGATCTGGATAATTATCGAAAAATTAAACAAACAGCTTTAGTAAACGAACAAATAACTAATTTAGCGCTTCGTTTCTTGGAGTATGGTGGATTTGCCAACCGAACTAATCCAGATGTTTTATCATTGATTTATTATGCAGGGAATTATAAGTATGCATCTTATACAGATGCGTATAATTATGAAATACAGGATACATATTATCAATTAGATAAACAATTAGAAAAACTTTTTGATGCGATCGAGAAAAGAGTAGGATTAAAAAATACTTTGATCGTACTAACTTCTACTGGATATTATGATTCATGGGCAGAAACAGCTTCCGATTTTGGACCAATGGGTGAGTTTTATCCAGGCCGATGTACGGCTTTGCTTAATATGTACTTAATGGCGACTTATGGTAACGGGAATTGGGTAGAAGCCTATCATAATAATCAGATTTATCTGAATAAAAAACTGGTTGAAGAGAAAGAAATTAATTGGGCGAATTTTCAGGCTGATGCCGCTGGTTTTGTTTCTCAATTTAGTGGAGTGCAAGATGTTACAACTCTTAGAGAGTGGCTCGTTGATGATGCCGGACGTTCTTCTTCTTTCAGAAAGGGAATGAATAAGAAGGTGAGTGGTCATCTATTTATTGAACTACAACCAGGCTGGATATCTGTAAATGAAGACAAGACTCAGATCGATTCTTTTCAGAGAAATACTGCTATTTTACATCCGGCTTTCTTTTGGGGTGGTAATGTTAAAAAAGAACACGTATATCGTCCGATAAAAGCAACAGAAATAGCTCCGACTTTATCTTTTATAATGCGTATTCGTCCTCCTAATGGGACAAAAGAACTCCCATTGAGAGAATTTCAACCATAATTACAGTTAAAAATATAAACTAAAAAATACAAACCAATGAGTTTTAACGATATTTTATCCAAGTTATTTGGGAACAAATCCCAACGAGATTTAAAGGAAATTGATCCGTATGTAAAACGAATCAAAGAGGTTTATCCGTCTATTGAAAAATTATCACATGATGAATTGAGAAATAAAACTCAATCAATCATGCAACTGATACAGGACGAAGTAGCAGAGAAAAAGGCTAAGATAGCTGATTTGAAATCGTCGATAGAAAACCTCGAATTAGAAGAAAGAGAAAAGGTTTGGAACGAAATCGACAAAATTGAAAAAGAAATAACAGAAAAACACGAAGAAACATTAGATAAAGTTCTACCGGAAGTCTTTTCTATAGTGAAAGATACTGCAAGACGTTTCAAAGAAAATGAAGAAATTGTTGTAACTGCAAGTGAATTTGACCGTAAGTTAGCCGTAACCCATGATTTTGTACGAATAGAGGACGATAAAGCTATTTATAAGAACCGATGGATTGCCGGAGGTAATGAAATAACTTGGGATATGATTCATTACGATGTGCAACTTTTCGGAGGTACGGTTCTTCATAAAGGAAAAATAGCTGAAATGGCAACCGGAGAAGGAAAGACTTTAGTTGCTACCTTGCCGGTGTTTTTGAATGCTTTAACGCGAAATGGAGTACATATAGTAACTGTGAATGATTACTTATCTAAGCGTGACTCGGAATGGATGGGTCCATTATATATGTTTCACGGATTATCTGTCGATTGCATAGATAAGCATCGTCCAAATTCGAATGAACGTAGACAAGCATACGAAGCTGATATTACTTTTGGAACAAACAATGAGTTTGGGTTTGATTATTTGCGTGATAATATGGCAATTAATCCGGGTGATTTGGTTCAACGCAAGCATAATTACGCTATCGTCGATGAAGTCGATTCCGTATTGATTGACGACGCTCGTACTCCATTGATTATTTCTGGTCCTGTGCCTAAAGGAGATGACCAGCTATATGAAGAATATTGCTCTAAAGTTGAGCACTTAGTGGGTCTTCAGCGTTCATTCACAACTAAACTTCTTACAGAAGCTAAACAAAAAATAAGTTCAGATGATTCTGAAACTCAAAAGGAAGGATTTATTCTATTGTTTCGTTCTTATAAAGGTATGCCTAAAAATAAGGCATTAATTAAGTTTTTGAGCGAGCCGGGCATAAAAGTTAATATGCTAAAGACAGAAGAACATTATATGCAACAGCAAAACCGCGAAATGCATGTAATTACAGATCCTTTGTATTTTATTATTGATGAAAGACATAATTCGATCGAGCTAACAGATAAGGGAATTGATGTTCTTACAGGAAATTCAGATGATCCGAAATTTTTTGTGTTACCGGATATTGCTTCTGAGATGTCTTCTGTAGAGAATGAAAATGTATCAGATGCGGATAAGCAAGCTCGCAAAGATGAGTTGATGCAAAATTATGCCGTAAAATCAGAGCGTGTTCATACTATTAATCAGTTATTAAAAGCTTATTGCTTATTTGAGAAAGATGATGAATATGTAGTTATTGACAATAAAGTTAAAATTGTTGATGAACAAACAGGTCGTATTATGGAAGGTCGCCGTTATTCGGATGGATTACACCAAGCGATCGAAGCAAAAGAAAGAGTAACTGTAGAGGCGGCGACACAAACATTTGCAACAATTACTCTTCAAAATTATTTCCGGATGTACCACAAGTTGTCTGGGATGACGGGTACTGCCGAAACTGAAGCCGGTGAACTTTGGAATATTTATAAACTTGATGTCGTTGTCATACCGACTAATAGGCCTATTGCACGAAAAGATATGAATGATCGTATCTATAAGACAGCAAGAGAGAAATATGCAGCGGTTATTGAGGAAGTAGAAAAACTTCGTAATGAAGGACGTCCAATTCTAGTAGGAACTACTTCTGTTGAGATTTCAGAGCTCTTAAGCCGTATGTTGACAATGAGAAAAATTCCTCATCAGGTATTGAATGCAAAACTACATCAAAAAGAAGCTGAAATTGTAGCGCAAGCCGGACGGACAGGAACAGTTACTATTGCAACAAATATGGCAGGTCGGGGTACTGATATTAAGTTAAGTTCGGAGGTAAAAGAAGCCGGAGGTTTAGCAATTATAGGTACGGAAAGACATGATTCACGTCGAGTTGATAGACAGTTGCGTGGACGTGCCGGACGTCAAGGAGACCCAGGTTCTTCTGTTTTCTATGTTTCGCTGGAAGATGATTTGATGCGTTTATTCGCTTCGGAACGAATTGCAGGAATGATGGACAAGATGGGTTTCAAAGAAGGAGAAGTCTTAGAACACAATATGCTTGATAAATCAGTAGAGCGTGCTCAAAAGAAAGTTGAAGAAAATAACTTTGGAATTCGAAAACGTTTGTTGGAATACGATGACGTAATGAATTCCCAACGGGAAGTTATTTATAAACGTCGCCGCAATGCATTGATGGGAGAACGTATCGGTTTAGACGTTTTAAATATGTTGTATGATACTTCTCATGCTATTTCCGAACAATTTGCAGAAGTTAGTGATTACGAGGGCTTGAAATTTGAACTTTACAAAACAATGGCTCTTGAAGCTTCTTTCTCTGAAGAAGAATATCGCGGTATGAAAAATGAGGAGTTAACAGAGACTCTTTTTAATTTAGCTTTGGATAGTTTTAAGAGAAAAACAGAACGAATGGCCTTGATCGCTAATCCGGTGATTAAAAATGTTTATGAAACACAAGGAGATCGTTACCAAAATATTGTAGTGCCAGTTACAGATGGAAAACGCACATATAATATTGTCTGCAATCTTAAAGCGGCTTATGAGTCTGAATCAAAGGATATTGTCAAATCGTTTGAAAAATCCATTCTTCTTCATTCTATTGACGAGTCATGGAAAGAACATCTTCGGGAGATGGACGAATTACGGCAGTCGGTTCAAAATGCGAGTTATGAAAATAAAGATCCTTTGTTGATCTACAAACTGGAATCGTTCAACTTATTCAAACGGATGGTTGATGAGATGAATAGAAAAACGGTATCAGTATTAATGCGAGCACAAATACCGATGCGAGAACCGGAAGAAGTACGTCAGGCAACTCCAGAAAGAAAGACCGATTATAGTAAATATAGAACTCAAAAAGACGAAATTGCAGAAACTCGTCGCGTGCAAGGAGAGGTTGCAAGTCGAGATACTCGTGAACAAAAACGAGAACCTTTACGTTCTGAAAAAACAGTAGGACGAAATGATCCTTGCCCATGTGGAAGTGGGAAAAAATATAAAGCTTGTTGCGGAAAAAATTAAGGTATTTATCTTGATTTGAGTTGTAGTTTCTGCGGTAGTTTGTCGAGAATTATAATTTATAGTTCATTAATTTAATAAGATGGCTTACATAGATTATTATAAGGTATTGGGCGTTGAAAGAAATGCGACGGCTGATGGTATAAAGAAAGCCTATCGCAAGCTTGCTCGAAAGTGGCATCCCGATTTGAATCCAAATGATGACGCTGCTCATAAAAAATTTCAAGAGATCAACGAAGCTAATGAAGTGTTGAGTGATCCTGAAAAGAGAAAGAAATATGATCAGTATGGAGAAAACTGGAAAAATGCTGAAGCATATGAGAATGCCGGAGCTTCCGGAGGATTTGGAGGTAGAGGAGGACAATCTGCTTATCAAAGTTATGGCGGTAACTTCGATTTTGAAGATTTTGGAGCGACAGGCTATTCCGATTTTTTTGAAAATTTATTTGGAAGAGGCCGTAAATCAAACAGCCAAAGAACAGCATCTGCATTTAAAGGACAAGATTATCACGGGGAGGTTCATTTATCTTTACGGGATGCCGCAGCAACACATAAACAAACCATTGAGATAAATGGAAAAAAACTTCGAATTACCATTCCTGCCGGTGTGGCAAACGAACAGCAAATAAAGTTGAAAAATCAAGGAGGTTCGGGAATGAACGGGGGGCCGAACGGAGATTTATATATTACATTTATTGTTCATCCTGACCCTGTTTTTAAACGTAATGGGAATGACTTGTACATCAGAGAAACAATTGATCTTTATACTGCTGTTTTGGGAGGAGAGGTTACGATTGAAACTTTAGATGGTAAAGTAAAGATGACTGTGAAGCCGGGAACTCAACCGGAGTCAAAGGCTCGATTAAAAGGGAAAGGATTTCCGGTCTATAAAAAAGAAGGACATTTCGGAGATCTCTTTGTAACTTATAACGTGGTTATTCCAACACATCTTTCAGAGAGGCAAGAAGAATTGTTTCGAGAACTACAACAAATCAAATAATTCTAGACGTTATGAAAGCAGAACTTGTTATCATTAGCGAATATATTAAATATTCCGACATCAAACTTGATTTTTTAAGTTTGTTGGAAGAGAATGAACTTATCCATATTTATGAAATAGACAACAATCGTTATCTTCATCATGATGAATTGCCGGAAATAGAAAAATATGCCCGACTGTATTATGAACTATCAATTAATATGGAAGGTATTGATGTTATTCATCATCTCTTGAACCATATTAGAGAGATGCAAGATGAGATGAAAGATTTGAAAGGAAGGCTTAAGTTTTATGACTAAGTTTATAAATAGCCTATATTACTAAACCCTCTTATCTGATAAAACGACAATTATAACAACCTGTTCTATTAAAATAATACCCAATGAAATCACTCAAACTAATTCAAAATGATCCTTGGCTA
>JAJDGO010000046.1 GCA_030265685.1 Bacteroidales bacterium OttesenSCG-928-M11 | reverse complement strand
ATTTGCTGAATACTTAAAAGTTTATCCGGCTAATTTAGTAACGAGCTTGAGAACTTCCGACTCGTTAAACGACAATGAATCCTATTTCTTTGCCGAACTAAAAAGATTAAAGATGATTATTGATCGTCTAAAAAAGGGAGAACAGTTGTTTATTATTCTCGATGAGATATTAAAAGGAACAAACTCTATTGATAAACAAAAGGGATCAATAGCTTTAGTTCAACAATTTATACGACTTAATACGTGCGGTGTTATTTCAACTCACGATTTACTTTTGGGGAGTCTTGAAGAAAAACTCCCCGATTATATCAAAAACTATTGCTTCGAAGCAGAAATAGAAGGAGATGAACTCAAATTCTCCTATCTTCTAAAGGAAGGTATAGTACAAAATATGAATGCCAGCTTCCTAATGAAACAAATGGGCATTACATTCTGAAATTTTCAAAACTATTTTATGGTAATAAAAGGCAAATTATCATTAGCAAAGTAGGTCGGAAGACGACCATCCCATTTATTAATTGCCATTTCTTGTAATACCATAGGAGAAAGAGAAGCTTGTTTTATTTTTTGAGCTTCAGCTTCTAACTTCATTCTTTCTAAAGTAAATTTTGCAGCCAAAGCACCTTGTTCGGCAATCTTTTTATCTTCGATGGCTTTATTAAATTCGTCGCTGAAGTCATGGTTAGTTATTAGCAAAGTTTTAACTAATACCCCATTGTGTTCTACTTGACTTGCGAAAGAAGTGCGTATCCTATTGGATATTTCCGAGCGTTTCTCCACAAACAATTCAATAGGATATTCAGCAATAATTGCATTAATTTTTTCAGCTAATGTAGGATGTACGAGCGTTTCCTCAATTCTTGTACCATAAGTTTGGTAAACATAATCCATTTTATTAGGATCTAATGAATAAACTAAGTCAACAGCAACTGCAATTGTTTGAATATCACTGGAAGAAACTTCGGTCTTTAAACTCAAGTTTCGGTCTCTAATAGATAACTTATGCACTTCGTCGACGAAAGGCATTTTAAGATGTAGTCCCTCTCCTACTACAGTTTGTAATTTTCCTAAACGAAGAACAACTCCTCTCTCGCCGGTATTAATCGTAAAAAAGCTACTAAATAGTAGAATTAATGCAATAAAACCAACAATACACCAAGCAACTAAGCCTTTTTTAATTTCCATATATCAAATGTTTTTTAATTATTTCGTCTGCAAGATACAAAAAAATACGAAACTATGAAATCATTTCCAGCAAAAGACTCATAGCTGTATTGCAAGAACGAAGGATATTACTTTCTCTATTGTGGGAAAAACAAAAATGAAACGAACTAACTTGATCTTTATATCTTACTGCGATACAAACTGTTCCTACAGGTTTTTCAAGTGTTCCTCCATCCGGACCGGCAATACCTGATATAGCAATCGAACAATCAGTATTAAATATTTTACAAGCACCATCTACCAATTGATTAACTACTGATAAACTGACCGCCCCTTCCTTTTCTATTGTCTCTTTATTTACTCCCAATAGATTTATCTTAGATTCGTTTGAGTAACAAACAACTCCTCCTTTAAAATATTGCGAACTTCCCGGAATAGCAGTAAACAAACTTGCCAATCGACCGCCTGTACAACTCTCGGCTAAACTTAAAGTTAAACCATTATTTACAAATAAATTATGCAACTTATACTCAAGTGCTTCATCATCTTCATAAAGAATGTTGTCTTGAAGCAAATCAAATAAAAATTTACGTTGAGAAGACATCGAATCACTTAAAATATCTTTATCCGTATCCTTTCCCGTCAATCTCAAACGAACTAATCCCGGCGTAGGAAGATAAGCAAGCTTGATATTATCCGGCAAATTTCTTTCGAATGTTTCTAAGTGCATTGCCAAAGCAGATTCTGAATAATTTTTCACCCAAAAAGTAAGATGCTGAATAGAATCAGAAGTTGGAAAAAAGTTTATTAATCTTGGGATAACTTCTTCTTGCATACTCCATTTCATTTCAAATGGAACTCCAGGCATAGAAACAAGAACTTTCCCGTCTTGCTCAAACCAAGTGATAGGAGCTGTACCCATTTTATTCTGGATAATAGTTGCTCCTTCCGGGACATAAGCTTGATTACGAGTTAATTCATTAATATTTCTATTGATATTTTTGAGAACTTGCTCTACGTTCGACAAGGTTTCGTCGTCAAAAACAAGTCGCGTGTCGAAATACTTGCATAAAGTATTTTTAGTAATATCATCTTTTGTCGGACCTAAGCCTCCGGTAAGCAAAACAATAGAAACTCTCGAAAATGCTAACTTAATAGCATTGAGAATATCTAATTCTACATCGCCGACAGTAGTTTTATAGCAGACATCTATTCCTACTTTATTTAATTGTTGAGCAATCCATTTAGAATTAGTATCCAAAACTTGTCCGATTAATAACTCATCTCCAATTGTAATTATTTCTGTACTAATCATTAATCAATTCATTTATAAAGTAAGATTCAGCCTGTTTTACCCACGATTGAAATTCTAAATTCTCCTTATATTCTTTTGCTGATGCAATTAAAGCTTCAAGATCAAAATCTTCCGAAACAATACCGGCTCCAGCTAAAAAAGCTTCATGACCATTGCAAGCTTGTTCGATATGAGAAGGAACCATCAGTACCGGTTTTCCCATATACATTGCCTCACAAACCGATTCAAATCCGGCAGTAGTAGCATAAGCCTTACAACCTGCCATTGATTCTAAGAAGAGTATGTCGTTCAATTTGTAAAAACTTAAATATTCATTTATTACTTCAACGTCTTTTACTCCCTTTTTATCCCAAAAGAAACGCATATAAATACCCGGATGCGACTGCTGAAACTCAATAATCTGATCAGCATAACTTGAATTAAGCATATACCCATGCAAGTAATCGCCCTTAGTTATAGGAATTTCCAAAACTTCTTTCCTTAATAAAGGTGGTACTATATGTATATTCTTCTCCGAATAGTTTTCTGTTTTTTTCATTGCTAAAGCAATTCTTTTTTTAGCATTTAAACTAGTTATATAAGTATAAAGCTTTAACATCGACAATTCGGCAGAACTTTCGTTCGAAGGAAATACATATTCCGGATGCAAAAACATATTCTGGTGAGAAATACTAATATGAGGCGGTTTAATACGAAACAAAAAATAAGTAATACCTGCCAACATGTCGTAAAAATTAATTACGGCATCCACTTGATGTTCTTTAATCTGCTTCTTAATATACAAGATACTTTTAAAATAAACAGGCAATCTCATTATATTATAAGCCCCCGATTTCCAAACATTAGCTCGTTTTTGTTTGGGAGAAGGTAAAAAGTTCGGACTTTCAAAACGATAAACAGAAGAATCCATCTTTTTAATAAAAAAATCAGGTAATTCTCGCTGCTTATTCTTTCCTACCATTACAGCAGAGACCTCATGTCCATTTTTAGTCAAAATATCTTTTAATGATATAGCTTGAGTTAAATGACCTCTTCCTTCGCCTTGAACTATAAATAAAAACTTCACAAGAGTTAAGTGTTTTTTGCTCGTTTTTCAGAGACAAACTTACTACTTTTCGATGAGAAACAAAAAAAGATAAGTAAATATTTCATTTATTCTTATAAATATCTTACTTTTGCATTCCGAAAAAGAATTATAAAATAACTAAATATAAAATGGCAAAGAAAACAAAAAAAGTAGCTGCATCTACTAAAGCAGAACAAAATGCGGATCAATTGCTTTCGAGAACAGATCGTTTTTTAGACAAACACTTAAAGAGTGTTATTATCGGAGCATCTGTTATTGTTGTATTAGTATTGGCGATTATTGGAATCCGTCACTTCTACTTGATCCCACAAGAAAAGAAAGCTGAAAATGCAATCTTTGTTGCAGAACAACACTTCGCAGCTAAAGAATGGAATATGGCTTTACATGGAGATAGCATAGGAAATACTGGTTTCCTTGACGTAATTGACAGCTATGGTTCTACTACTACCGGTAATTTAGCTAAAGCTTATGCAGGTATTTGCTACTATCACTTGGGAGAACCCGAAAGTGCATTGAATCAATTAAAGAAATATAAACAAAAAGAACAATTGATCGGTGGCACAGTATCCGGTTTAATTGGCGACTGTTATGCTGATCTTGGCAAAGTTTCTGAAGCTGCAAAACAATTTATTAAAACAGCTAACGAAATGAATAACGAAGTTCTCTCTCCTATTTACTTGAAAAAAGCAGCAGATGCCTATAATAGTCTTGGAGAATACAAGAATGCTTTAGATGCTTTAACTCAAATAGAAGATAAATACCCAGCATCTTCAGAAGGAAGAAACATTGAAAAAGAGATTATTCGAGTAAAAGAGCTATCTAATCAAAAATAATGGCAACAGAATTACATAATCTTTCAGAATATGAATTTGACAAAGTGCCGGACGCATCAAAGATGCGCTTCGGCATTGTTGTTTCTGAATGGAATCCGGAGATAACTTTTAAGTTAAGAGATGGTGCCTTTGATACATTAATCAAGCATGGCGCAAAGAAAGAAAACATCGAAATAACCTATGTTCCGGGTAGTTTTGAATTAGTTTACGGCGCAAAAAGATTATTAGAAAGTACAAAACCGGATGCTATTATTGTTTTAGGCTGCGTAATTAAAGGAGAAACTCCACATTTCGAATATGTTTGTTCGGGAGTTACACAAGGAATTACCCAACTAAACGTAGAAGGAGATATTCCTTTTATATTCGGATTGTTAACTAATAATACAATGCAGCAATCAATCGATAGAGCCGGAGGCAAATTGGGTAATAAAGGAGTAGAATCTGCAATTACTGCAATAAAAATGATTGATTATTCTTGCAAGTTAAAATAATTATTCATACATTTGCACTCGCAAACGAAGAAGGGCAGTTACCAGAGTGGCCAAATGGGGCTGACTGTAACTCAGCTGGCTTACGCCTTCGGTGGTTCGAATCCATCACTGCCCACAGAAAGTTGCAAAACTTCATAATGCGGAAGTAGCTCAGTTGATAGAGCATTAGCCTTCCAAGCTGAGGGTCGCGGGTTTGAGCCCCGTCTTCCGCTCAAAAGGTCTCTGAAAAGAGACCTTTTATTTTTTATAGACACAGAAGCTACCCCATTCTATTTTGTAGTTAGCCTTGAAGAATCCGAAATTATTCAAGTCATAAAAGAACTTCACCTAAGTTATACTAAAAATCGACTCAAGTTATAGTAGAACTTTGTACAAGTTATAGTAGAACCTTAGTCAAGTTATAGTAAAACTTGACCCAAGTTATTAGGAAACTTTTCAGATTAATTGTTTCTTCGTTTTATTCTCTACAATAAGAGATCAAACGTTTTCGGAAAGAAATTCTTTTTTATAAATTTTAAAGAGAAGCAAGAAGCTGGAAAGCATTAAGGGACCAAAAACAATTCCCCAAAAACCAAAGAGATTCATTCCGAAAATAATCCCAAATAGAGTTATTAAAGGATGAACATTAGCCATTTTTTTCATAAGCCCCATACGAACAATATTATCTACCGATGATATTACAAGGGCTCCGTACGCAAATAAAAAGATACCTTGCCAAATATTACCTCCTATCAATAGATTTATAGCCAAAGGTACCCAAACTCCACCAGTACCAACGATAGGAAGTAAACCAAATATACCGGTTATAACGCCCCAAACCAAAGGATCTCCTGCTCCGGTTATCCAATATCCAAGTGCCGACACAATTCCTTGCGAGAACATTATAAAAGGAATACCTATTGCATTTCCGATAACCATATTGTTTGTTTCGTTTTTTAATAATTGTACGCTATTGCCGGAAAGAGGAATGAAACTTTCTAATGCTTTTACGAACTCTTTATTTTTCTGGAGCATAAAGAAAAGAATAAACATCATCATCAAAAGATTGGCAAAAACATTTCCGGTTGTAGAAATGATTCCGGGAATAATGTTTCCCGCAAGATTCAAAGCACTATTTACGAGATCTTCTGAAAAGATATTGTATCCGAAGCGTTCTAAAATTATATCTTGAATGTGATGTATTCCATTCATTATTCCTTGCGGATGGAAATGTTTTAGTTTTCCGTAAAATAGATAAAAGACACCTGTCCCGACCAACAATAAGCCCAAAAAGGTTACAAACAATAGGAACGCAGTTGAACCGGTAGTTGTTTTCCATTTTTTTGCGAAATAGTTATGAGGTTTTCTCAATATCATATAAAGAGTAAAAGCTCCTAAAAAAGAGCTTACAAAATACGACAAGTTTTTGAGCATCACCACAAACAAAAAAACTAACAGTATTATGAATACTACTTGTTTTATCCTCTCATTAAATTGTTTTCCTGCGTACATATTGTTCGAATATAAAAATAGAATTATACTATTCCGCTAAATCCCATAAAGGCCATCGCCAAAATACCTGCGGTAATTAATGCAATAGGCGTTCCTTCCATACTCTTAGGAACATTCGTGTAACTTAATTGTTCACGGATACCGGAAAATAAAATTAAGGCCAATCCGAATCCAATTGCAGTAGAAAAAGCATACACTAAAGAAGATAGTAAAGTAAAATCTTTTTGAACAACCAGGATAGCAACTCCCAATATTGCACAATTGGTTGTTATTAAAGGAAGAAAAACTCCTAAGGCTTGATACAAGGCCGGAGATACTTTCTTTAAAACAATTTCTACCATCTGAACTAAAGCTGCAATAACTAAAATAAAAGCTATCGTCTGCATAAATTCTAATCCGAAAGGTTTCAATATATAGGAATGGATAAGGAAAGTAAATAGTGTAGCAATTACGATAACAAAGGCAACTGCAGCCGACATACCTACGGCAGTATCCACTTTTTTCGACACTCCCAAAAAGGGACATACCCCTAAAAATTGGGAAAGAACGATGTTGTTTACAAATACTGCACCAATGAATATTAATATATATGACATAGTTTCTATTATTTAAACCCTATTTCTTATTTTACTTATTATTGCTATAAGATACCCCAAAGCGATAAATGCACCGGGAGCCAAAACAAATATCAAAGAACCGTATTCTTCGGGATATATGTTCAGGCTAAAGATCTTTCCTGTCCCAAACAATTCTCTTACAGATCCCAACAAAGTCAAACCTAAAGTAAATCCCAAGCCCATACCTAAGCCATCTAATAGGGATGGAAATATTTTATTCTTTGCCGCAAATGCTTCAGCTCTTCCTAATACGACACAATTAACAACAATCAAGGGAATAAATAAGCCTAAACTTTCGTATAAAGCAGGAGCATATGCTTTCATATTCATTTCAACCAAAGATACGAAAGTAGCAATTACGACAATAAAAGCGGGTATTCTTATTTTATCCGGTATAAATCGTTTCAAAGAAGAGATAACTGTGTTTGAACAAACAAGAACAAAAGTCGTCGCTAAGCCCATTGCCATACCATTCAAAGCAGAAGTTGTGGTTCCTAATAAAGGACACATTCCAAGAAGTAAAACAAAGGTCGGATTTTCCTTGATTATTCCATTTGTCAATGTTTTCAAATTTCCTTTCATCCTTTTTGTTATTTGTTAGTTGCTTGAGTAGTTGAGTCGGTTTGTGTATCCGGAGCAGAAGTAGCTTGAGTAGTTGCATCGGTTTGTGCATCCGGAGTAGAAGTAGCTTGAGTAGTTGAGTCTACTTTTGCTCCCGAATAGGCGACATAAGCTTTGTTTACAGCTTGTAAGAAAGCTCTGGATGTAATAGTAGACGCAGTAATGGCATCAACTTCTCCCCCATCTTTCGATACTGCTAAAATCTTTTTTGAAAGATCTTTTCCCAATATGCTCTGGTTGTTTTTATTTGTTTTGAACCAAATGTTTATTTTATCACCTAAACCCGGAGTTTCTGAATGACTTAATACGGCATAGTTAATAATTTTGCCTGTTTCGTCCAAACCGACTAATATTCTTATCTCGCCATTGAAGCCATTTTTCGACGCTGTTTCAATAGCTGTTCCTATTATCTTACCATTTTGTTTTGCAGGATATACAAAGACTGTATCTTTTTCGGCTATTCCTACTTTATACATTTCTTCTGTTGGCAAATTATCGAAGCCGGGAACTACTTCTCTTATCGAATTTTCCAACTTAATTTCTTGTGTCTTTCGGATAGGTTCTTGCGTTACTTCATTGACATAGGCCAATAAAGCTCCGGAAACAATACAAATACATGTGAGAGAGAGAAACATATTGATTAATGAAGATTTCATCTCGACACCTCCTTTCCAAATCGATTCGGCTGCAAATAGGTATTCAACAGTGGAGTTACAGCATTCATTATTAATATGGCAAAAGAAATACCTTCCGGATATATTCCCCAAAGACGTATTACGCTTGTTATTATTCCAATCCCAAAGGCATAAATAACCATTCCTTTGGTAGTCATCGGAGATGTTGCATAATCTGTTGCCATGAAGATACTCCCCAACAACAAACCACCTGATAATATATGTATAAGTGGAGAAGAATAATGCGAAGGATCAACTATATGCATAATTCCTGTAAATAGAAAAACGGTAGAAATAACAACAACCGGTATGTGCCATCGAATAATTTTTTTCCAAAGCATGTATATAAAACCCAAAAGTAAAGCGATAGCACTCACCTCCCCCATGCTTCCGCCGATATTACCTAACAATAAATCGTTGTACGAAGAGATATTTCCGAAACGATTCGATACCATATTCAATATCGTAGGGCCTGTTACGGCATCTAAGTATTCTAATGGGAAGAAACCCGGTTTTGGCCAGGTAGTCATTTGAGCCGGAAACGAAATTAATAGGAATACCCGCCCAACTAAAGCCGGATTAAAAATATTTTTACCTAAACCTCCAAAAGTCATCTTTCCAACTCCGATAGCAATTAAGGCTCCGATCATCACAATCCATATCGGGAGATTGGAAGGAAGGTTAAAAGCAAGTAAGAGTCCTGTTATTATTGCCGAACCATCTTTTATTGTTGTTTTTTTCTTCAACAAATATTTCTGGATAATAAACTCAAACAAAACACATGAACCAACAGAGGCTAAAGTTATTATTAAAGCTCCTAATCCAAAATAAATAAAAGATACGATCAATGCTGGAATCAATGCGAAAATCACTCCATACATTCTCTTCTCGATAGTATCTCCGCTATAAATATGAGGCGATGCTGATATAATTAATTTATTATCCATATTTTATTTTCGACTTCTCATTATTGATAATACTTTTCCTTTCCCGATTCTTACGTAATCGAGGATAGGTCGGTGTGAAGGACAAACATAAGTACAGCATCCGCATTCTAAACAATCGTATATATACGATGCTTCTGCTTTATCCCAATTTTCATATTCAGAATAAGTCATTAGCTGAATAGGTATTAACCCCATAGGACAAGCTTGAACACAGCTCGAACAGCGAATGCAATCTTCGGATTCGTTTCGAATAGTTTCTTCTTTCGAAAGAAGTACAATACCAGAAGTTCCTTTAGTTATTGGAGTATCAGTAGAAACCAACG
>JAJDGO010000045.1 GCA_030265685.1 Bacteroidales bacterium OttesenSCG-928-M11 | reverse complement strand
TTGTTCAACTTTTACATGATATTGCCGACTCGGGTACTTCAGTTATTATGACTACTCATAATTATCAGCTGGTAAATAGCTTTCCCGGAAAAGTAAAAAAATGCGAAGAAGGCAAGTTGCTTGACTGTGAAATGATATAATAACAGAATTTAATAAACAAAACCAATCTCTTGGAGAATTATAGACCCGTATTTTCTTGTACGAAAAAGTTTACCAAGAGAGAAAAATACTTGTAATGAGTAAGTAAAATACTTACCTTTGCATTTCGTAAAAAAAATTGCTTGAAATAAAGATATACCCTATGCAAGTCTTAAAATTTGGAGGTTCTTCTATCGGTTCGGTAAGTAAGATGAATAGTGTTGTTTCGTTGTTAAATGACGGAAAATCAAGAGTAGTTGTTTTCTCTGCTATGGCAGGTATGACAAGTAGTTTGAGCGAAGTTGCGGATTATCTTTACAAGAAAAACCCGGATGGAGCCAATGAAATAATAAATCATTTGGAACAATCGTACTGCGATATTCTTTCCGAACTATTTCTTGCAAGCAGTTATAAGGAAGAAGCACAAGACTTAGTTCGCTCCTCGTTCGACTATATTCGTTCTTTTACCAAAGACATCTTTACCCTTTTCGAAGAAAAAGCGATATTGGCACAAGGTGAAATACTATCTTCATCGATTATGTATTTCTTGATGAAAGACAAAGGAATTAAAGTCTCTCTATTACCCGCTTTAGATTTTATGCGAACGGATAAAAATTCGGAACCAGATCCTATTTATATCCGGGAGAAACTAACTAAATTGATCAACGAAAACGATGCCGACGTTTATGTAACACAAGGTCATATCTGTCGCAATGCTTATGGTGAAATAGATAACTTTAATAAAGGAGGAAGTGATTTGAGTGCTTCGTTAATCGGAGCCGCCCTTAGCGCAGAAGAAATTCAAATCTGGACAGATGTAGAAGGAATGCAGAATAATGATCCACGTTATGTGGAAAATACAGCTCCTGTCGAACACCTTTTATTTGAAGAAGCTGCCGAGTTGGCTTATTTCGGGGTGAAGATATTGCATCCCTCGTGTATACTTCCCGCAAAACTGAATAGAATACCGGTAAGATTAATGAATATTTATCAGCCCGAATTTCATGGAACACTTATTTCCAATAAAATGGAAAAAAGAACTTTGAAAGCAGTAGCTGCAAAAGATGGAATAATAGCAATTAAAGTCAAATCGACAAAAATGTTATTGGCTCATGGATTCCTACGTCGTGTTTTTGAAATATTCGAATCTTATCAAACTCCTATTGATATGGTAACAACTTCGGAAGTTGGAGTTTCGGTAACTATTGATCAAGAGAAACATTTGGACGATATTTTGAACGATCTAAAGAAGTTCGGTACCGTAACAGTCGACTATGGTATGAGTCTTATTTGTGTAGTTGGCGATTTAGATTGGGCAAATGTTGGATTCGAATCAAAAATAATTAATGCATTGAACGATATTCCTGTTCGGATGATTTCGTATGGAGGAAGCAATTATAATATCTCTTTCCTAATTAAAACCGAAGATAAAGTTCGTGCCCTACAAACATTAAACAATACATTATTTAATTAAGATATGAAAGGCTCTTTCCCTGTCGAAAAATTTAAGGATATTCAAACTCCCTTTTATTATTACGACACAGACTTACTAAGAAATACCTTATCAGCAGCAGAAAATGCTGCCAATAAATATGGTTATCACATACATTATGCTGTAAAAGCAAATGCTAACCCAAGAATATTGTCAATTATACGCGAGAAAGGCTTCGGAGCTGATTGCGTTAGTGGTGGAGAAATACAAGCAGCTTTAGACGCTGGTTTTCCAACTTCGAAAATTGTATTTGCCGGAGTAGGAAAAGCAGACTGGGAAATTAATCTTGGATTAGAGAAAGATATATTTTGTTTTAATGTAGAATCGATCGCCGAGTTGGAAGTTATTAACGAATTGGCTCAGAAAAAAGGCAAAATAGCGTCGGTAGCGTTCAGAATAAACCCGGAAGTAAATGCAAATACACACCATCATATTACAACCGGACTGAAAGAAAATAAATTCGGAATCAATCTTGACCAATTAAATAAAATAATCGACTTGCTTTCTACTTTAACTTCGGTCAAGTTGATAGGTCTTCATTTTCATATTGGCTCGCAGTTGACCGATTTGGAACCTTTTCAAGTTCTATGTACTCGTGCAACTGAAATACAAGATCAGTTAGTTAAGAAAAAAATATTTTTAGAACACATCAACTTCGGAGGAGGATTGGGTATCGATTATACTCATCCGAATAAAAATTCGATCCCTAATTTCGAAGACTATTTTAAGATCTTCAATACTCACTTTAAAGTATTGCCGGGACAACAAGTACATTTCGAGCCCGGTCGTTCTTTGGTTGGTCAATGTGGTAGTCTTATTTCCCGGGTATTATATGTAAAAGAAGGAACAATCAAAAAGTTTGTTGTCCTCGATGCAGGATTTACCGAGTTGATTCGCCCTGCTTTTTACGAAGCCTACCATAAAATCGAAAATTTAGATTCGGAAGCATTGCCGGAAACATACGATATTGTGGGTCCGATATGCGAATCTTCCGATTGTTTTGCCAAACAATTTGATCTCAACAAAGCGCGTCGTGGCGATTTGATAGCTTTACGTTCGGCCGGTGCTTATGGAGAAATAATGGCTTGCCAATATAATTGTCGAAAATTGCCTCAATCATACTTTTCAGATACTTTGTAAAGAATGATACTTACGACCTTAAACATAATTCTATTATCAACTTTGTTGGTATGTTTGATTATTCAGTTGGTGTATTGGTGGGTTGTACTTGCTAAACCCTATTTTTTGCAAAAAGCAGAAAAGAAACAAACAACAGAAGAGAATATTATCAACCCACGTCCTGTTTCGGTTATAATATATACACAAGATGATGATGCAGAATTATTAGAAACTAATCTGACTGCAATGCTTGAACAAGATTATCCGAAGTATGAGGTTATCGTTATCGACGATAACTTGTCGAGCGAATCAAGTGACCTATTAAAACAACTACGAACAAAGTATAGAAATTTCTATTTTACTCACATCCCGGATGGTACAAGAAACCTAAGTCGTAAAAAATTAGGGCTAACTCTTGGTATAAAAGCCGCACAGTACGATAATCTTCTCTTCACGGAGTCGGATAGTCGTCCGGTTTCTAACCAGTGGATAAAGAGTATGGCTTCTTCTTTTTCCGATAAGAAATCAATTGTTTTAGGTTTTGTAACAATGGCCAAGAAAAAAGGTTTGGGAACTAAATACGCTGCATTTGACTATTTTTTCACTAACCTTCAGATACTTTCCGCCGCCTTGCGAAACAAGTCTTATGGAGCCAACGGAAAAAATATGGGATACGAAAAACATTACTTCAATGATAGGAAAGGTTTCTCGAAGTTTCGGTTTTTAGAGTCGGGCGCAGACGATTTGTTCTTTAATGAAATAGCCCAAAAAGACTCGGTTGCAGTAAATGTTTCGCCGGATGCTTTGATAGAAACATCGTGGGAAGATAATGATTACGGTTGGAAACGCTGGAAGATAAGCCGTTCTCTAACTAAACAATATTACGACAGCAAAGAACTTGCCTTTTGGCGGATAGAATCCTTTTCGCGAACTTTGTTTTTAGGCTTGGTTATATTTCTTATTATCACCGAGTTCTTTTCTATTTTTGTTCCGATAATAGCATTCGGAGCCTATCTGATTCGTCTTATATCCCAAATCCTTGTACTAAAGAAAACAACAAAGAATTTATCCATTCCAAGTTATTGGCCTCTATTGCCTATTTTTGATATAGTACAGATATTTTATGATGTCTATTTCTATTTTTACTCAATGATTAAGGGAAAAGAAGGCTATACGTGGCGGTTAGGAAGTTGAGAAAACAATGAAGAAATCTTTTTTTATAGAATTAATAAAGTACGGTATAGTAGGAGTTATAAACACTTTGATAACAGCCGTAGTTATTTGGATAATAATGCGATTTATATTTCAAGTAACTGCTAATACCGATGCCTCGCCTACAGCTTTGTCTGTTTCGAACTTTATCGGTTATGTAGCCGGAGTTATCAATAGTTTCGTTTGGAATAGAAATTGGACTTTCAAAAGCAAAAAAGATTGGAAGAAAGAGTTCTTGTTTTTTGTCGGAGCATTCCTGGTTTGTTATATCCCACAATTGATATTAGTAAACCTACTTAATAGTTATGCCGATTTCCCTTCGATTGATTTTTCGCTCTTCGGCTTTGACATTTTCATCAATCATGCCTATATTTGTCAGTTGATAGGAATTATCTTCTTTACGGCGATGAATTTCCTTGTGAACAAATACGTTACTTTTAGAAAAAGAGAGGCTTGATATTTCAATGAAAACGCTTAGCATCATCATCCCATGCTATAACGAAGAAAATGTTGTTGATATTTGTTATGCAAAATTATGTCCCGTATTGGAAAGTTTGGATATGGAATGTCGTATCCTCTTTGTTAATGACGGGAGTGTTGATGGAACAAAAGCAAAACTAACCCAACTATCCGAACAAGATAACCGAATAACTGTTATCAACTTTTCCCGCAACTTTGGGCAACAAGCAGCCGTAACCGCCGGAATACATCATTGTAAATCAGATTTTGCTATTATAATGGATGCCGATATGCAAGATCCTCCGGCATTAATTCCCAAATTAATTGAGAAACAAATACAAGAAAATGCCAATGTTGTTTATGGTGTTCGACGAACAAGATTAGGAGAAAGCAGGTTTAAAGTTTGGTCTTCCCGGTCGTTTTATCGTACTTTAAACCGATTGTCTAACGATAAGTTCCCTTTAGATTCGGGAGATTTCAGGTTGATTGATAGAACAATAATGAATCATTTCAATAGTTTTAAGGAAAGGGAAAAGTATGTTCGCGGTCTGATTTCTTGGGTAGGATTCAAACAAGTACCATTAGATTACGAACGAGATGCGAGAATACATGGCGAGTCGAAATATTCTTTGAAAAAAATGCTAAGCTTCGGGGTCAACGCCTTAACTTACTTTTCGCACAAACCACTACACATTGCCATGAGTTTAGGCTTCGTAGCCGTAATTGTTGGTATAATAATGGCTCTTTGGTCTATCTTTGGGAAATTTTTCGGCTATACAGATGCCGAATCGGGCTGGACATCTATCATCATTACCATCATATTTTTCGGAGGAGTACAACTACTTACCATAGGTGTTTTGGGAAGATACATCGGCACTCTGTTTAATGAGGTCAAAGAAAGACCGGAATATATCATCGAAGATATTCTCAATTAAATCAAATACTTAAGTCGTCGAAAAAAAGATACTATAACTTTACCTAAGTTGTAGTATAACTTTACTCAAGTTGTAGTATAACTTTACTCAAGTTTTAGTATAACTTCACCCAAGTTGTAGTATAACTTGGACGAACGAATAGTGTTTGTTCCTTATCTTGTTGTTGTTCAGTTTGTTATTCTTTGTTGATTTGGTCTTGAGTGTTTATTTTTTGAAATAATTAAAAAAAGACGAAAGCCCAATTACGGTTGTTATTTCGATAATTATTTTATACATTTGTGTCCAAATAAACAAATAAAAGATATGTCAAGAATACTTATTATCGGAGCAGGAGGAGTAGGGACTGTAGTCGCTTATAAAGTTGCCCAGAATCATGAAGTTTTTGGTGAGATAATGTTAGCAAGCCGCACAAAATCAAAATGTGATGCAATCGCCGACGCAATTGGTACCCAATACGGAAACAAAAAAATACAAACCGCACAAGTTGATGCAGATGTTGTAGCAGATTTGGTAAGCTTATTTAATAGTTTTAAACCGGAGTTGGTAATTAATGTTGCCCTTCCATACCAAGACTTGACCATCATGGACGCTTGTTTAGAAGCCGGAGTAAACTACTTGGATACCGCAAACTACGAACCCAAAGAAGAAGCCAAATTCGAATACAAATGGCAATGGGCATATCAAGATCGATTCAAAGAAGCCGGGTTGACTGCTATCTTGGGTTGCGGATTTGATCCGGGAGTTACAAGTATTTTTACGGCTTATGCAGCAAAACATTACTTCAGCGAAATGCATTACTTGGATATTGTAGACTGTAATGCAGGAGATCACGGCAAAGCATTTGCTACCAATTTTAACCCCGAAATTAACATTCGCGAAGTTACCCAACCGGGCAAGTATTGGGAAAACGGACAATGGGTAATGACCCAACCTCACGAAATACATAAGCCTTTGAATTATCCGAATATTGGACCAAAAGAATCGTATGTAATATATCATGAAGAACTTGAATCATTAGTCAAGAACTTTCCTACACTAAAAAGAGCACGTTTTTGGATGACATTCGGACAAGAGTATTTAACTCACCTCCGGGTAATTCAAAACATTGGAATGGCACGAATTGATCCGATAATATATAACGGAGTTGAGATCGTTCCTATCCAATTTTTAAAAGCAGTTTTACCGGATCCCGGCGATTTAGGCGAAAATTATACCGGAGAAACAAGTATCGGTTGCCGAATAAAAGGTATCGATAAAGAAGGAAAAGAATTAACTTACTATGTTTATAACAACTGTTTGCATCAAGATGCGTTCAAAGAAACCGGAACTCAAGGCGTAAGTTATACAACCGGAGTTCCTGCAATGATAGGTGCTATGATGTTTATGAAAGGAATATGGAGAAAACCGGGCGTTTATAACGTCGAAGAATTTAATCCCGACCCTTTTATGGAACAATTAAACAAGCAAGGACTTCCTTGGCACGAAGTAATTAATCAAGATCTTGAACTATAAATTATTTTACGAATTAAAAACAAAAAAAATGAAAGACGAAACAGCATCGGTATTAAACAATGAAAAACTAAAGGCCTTAAAAGCCACAATGGATAAAATAGAAAAAAGCTATGGAAAAGGCTCTATTATGAAAATGGGCGACAATCCTGTCGAAGAAGTTTCGGTAATACCGAGCGGTTCTGTAGGATTAAATGCCGCTTTAGGAGTAGGAGGCTATCCAAGAGGAAGAGTAGTTGAAATATATGGACCCGAATCTTCCGGAAAAACAACTCTTGCTATCCATGCTATAGCAGAAGCTCAAAAAGCAGGAGGTATAGCTGCCTTTATTGATGCGGAACATGCCTTCGATAGATTTTATGCAGAAAAATTAGGCGTTGATATTGAAAACCTACTTATATCACAACCCGACTCGGGAGAACAGGCTTTAGAGATAGCAGAGCAACTAATTCGTTCGTCGGCTATTGATATTATAGTCATCGACTCGGTTGCCGCTTTAACTCCAAGAGCCGAGTTGGAAGGAGAAATGGGAGATAGCAAGATGGGTTTACAAGCTCGTTTGATGTCTCAAGCCTTAAGAAAACTAACAGCAGCTATTAGTCGTACCAACACAACTTGTATTTTTATCAACCAATTGCGCGAAAAAATTGGAGTTATGTTCGGAAATCCGGAAACAACAACCGGAGGTAATGCACTTAAGTTTTATGCTTCTGTTCGTTTGGATATTCGTAAAGGATCTCCTATTAAAGATGGAGAAGAAATAAAAGGAAACACCACCAAAGTAAAAGTGGTAAAAAATAAAGTAGCACCTCCTTTCCGTAAAGCTGAATTTGATATTATGTTCGGAGAAGGTATCTCTAAGGTAGGAGAGTTGGTTGATATAGGAGCCGACTTGGGAGTTATACAAAAAAGCGGTTCTTGGTACAACTATAACGACACTAAGTTGGGGCAAGGTCGCGACAAAGTAAAAGACTTATTAAAGGATAACCCGGAATTGGCAGAAGAAATCGAAGCAAAAATAATGGAAGCAATTGCCAATAAATAAACGATTGCTTAGTAATAGAGTTATACCTTTGAAATGAATACTTTTTCCGACAACAACATACACCATCAGTCTACCAAACGTTTATCGTGGGATAAAATCGGATCAATAGAAGTTATTTGCGGATCTATGTTTTCCGGGAAAACGGAAGAACTAATTCGCCGGATGCGTCGCGCACAGTTTGCCAAACAAAACGTCGAAATATTCAAACCGGCCGTAGATACTCGCTATTCGGAAGAAGAAGTTGTATCGCATGATAGAAATTCTATTCCATGCACTCCGGTCGAAAATTCCGGAAATATTATACTTCTCTCGGGCGATATTGATGTTGTGGGTATTGATGAAGCTCAATTTTTTGATGACGGACTTGTAGATGTATGCACTCGTTTGGCTAATCAAGGAATCCGAGTTATAGTTGCCGGATTAGATATGGATTTCAAAGGTATACCATTTGGTCCGATCCCCGCTTTATGCGCTATTGCGGAAGATGTTACCAAAACACATGCAATTTGTGTCGAATGTGGTCACTTAGCTGGTTATTCTTATCGATTAGGAAAAGAGGAAAAGCGAGTCTTGTTAGGCGAGAAAGACGAGTATCAGCCATTATGTCGCAGTTGTTATAATAGGCACAATTCTTGAAGTTCTTTGATAGGACGATTCTCTTTTAGTTATTTGTCCTTGCAAAACAGATAAAAAACGATTATGACAGGAAAAGAAATAACCACCTATCTAAGCCAAGTAGACGATTCGCTAAAGAACAGGCGAATTAAACAAGCCATTGATCTATTAAATTCAATAGTTCTTAATCTGCAAAACTGGCAGATCCGGGAAAAACTTTTTGATTTAGACGAAAACTATAAGCGTATGCTTTCTTATATTACGCAAGGTTTTCACGATCCGGAACGGGAACGTATACTAAATGATTTGATCCGTTCTCTATATCTTATTAGAGATGAAGTAAGTTTAGAGCTTAAAACAAAGAACGATTCGACTTATTTCTACGAAAAACGAAGATCATATCAAGCCAATTATCCTCAATCTCCGATGGAGATGATTGCTTCTTTGAACGATATTGCCGGGAAAATCGACTTACTTAGTTTACTTGACGACGACAGTAATAGTCAAGACTTGGTTCGTTTAGAAAAGGAAAAAAGCAATATTGCAGAAAATATTTTTCTTTCTGTTTGGTTAAGTAACCAATGGAGTAGGGAAGTGAAGGATGCTTGGTTGAAAGTAATTAAAGATCCGTTGATCTCGGACAGCATTTCATGCTTGATCTTGTCGGCAGCGACTTTATCTTTAATGGAAACATTCGACGAACAGAAAGCTTTGTTGCTTTTGGAAACAGCCGGAGAGCCAAACGAAGAGGTAAAAGTACGGGCAATAACCGGATTATTATTGTTCTTGAAAAAATATGATACTCGTTTACTCCTTTTCTCCTCTATTTACTCTCGGCTGAAGATTTTAGAAGAGGATAGAAGTTTTGTAAAAAACGTGCGAAATATTATCGTTCAGTTTATACAAAGTATGGATACCGAAAAGATCTCTCGCAAGATAACGGAAGAACTTATTCCGAAAATGATGAAGATGGGTCCTAAACTTCATGATAAACTACGGATTGACGACCTAATAAATGATGCGGGAATAGAAGCTAACGATACTCGAGGAAGAAAATTTGCTGCAAAAAATACATTAGATAACGATTGGGAAACTTATTGGTCTACCCCCGACAGCGTTGTTTCTGCAAGCTTAACATTAACACTTCCACAAACTACTTTATTAAATAGAATTTTAATACAAGAATACATTCCACTTGGTCAACGCGTTCGTTCGTTCTCTATTGAAACTATACAAGATGGAGAATGGACTCCGATTAATTCGGTTGATTCTCTGACAACTATCGGTTATAAACGAATCGTACGATTTGAAACATGCGAAACAAATCAAATCAAAATTAATTTCTTAGACGCAAGAGGTCCTTTATGTATTAATAATATCGAAGCATTCTTAGCTCCTCCTCTTTTGATTGAACCTGCGATTTATCGCAACAATAAAAATGAAGTACATATTGAAAGCGGAGATAAAAACGTTTTGATTTACTATACTTTAGATAATACAAAACCAAGTAAAGAAAGTTATTTGTATAGCGGAAGCTTCGAATTTGCCAAA
>JAJDGO010000044.1 GCA_030265685.1 Bacteroidales bacterium OttesenSCG-928-M11 | reverse complement strand
ACAACGGATACGATACAAATTATAAATTATTCCTTATCTTTGACTCAAAGTTTACGTCCGACTGCAACGGTTAGAATATCTGTCGATGGCGAAGAATATGAACAATCGGCTCCAGGAGATGGACAATATCATGCTTTTTCTAAAGCTCTTTGGAAAATTTATACCAAACTGGGAAAACCTAAACCTACATTGATTGATTATGTAGTAACTATCCCAACTGGTGGTCGTACCGATGCTTTAGTACAAACGGCTATTTCATGGGATTTCAAAGGAAAAGAATTTAAAACACGAGGTTTGGATGTCGATCAAACAGTAGCAGCTATCAAGGCGACTGTAAAAATGTTAAATATGATAGAAACAATGTAATAAATAAATGATATGAAGAAAAAATTAACAATAGCTCTTGTAGCTCATGATCATCGGAAAGCCGATATGGTTGAGTGGGCAGTATTTAATGCCGATATGTTATCTCAACATACTTTAGTGTGTACAGGAACAACAGGAAGCCTTATTGATAAGGCTTTTGAAGAGAAAGAAATAAGTGCGGAAATTATTTGTATGAATTCCGGCCCAATGGGAGGAGACGCCGAGATTGCAGCAATGGTTGTACGAGGAGAAATTAATCTGGCTATATTTTTAATTGACGACTTAAATGCACAACCACATGAAGCAGATATTCAAATGTTACTTCGTCAGTGTCGTGTACATAATGTGCCAATAGCATGTAATCGGTATAGCGCAGACTTAATGATTACAAGTACTCTTTGGGATAAGGAGGACTATGTGCCGACAAAACCACAATATATTCCTTTTGACCGTCAACACTAAACCAGAATGAAAATAGCTATTTTACCGGGCGATGGAATTGGTCCGGAAATAATCGCCCAAGCTTTGGAAGTTACGAAGACCGTTTGTCGTAAATTCAAACATGATTTGGAGTATAAAGAAGCTTTAGTGGGTGCTACCGCTATTGATCAAGTAGGTAATCCTTACCCGGAAGAAACTCATCAGCTTTGTATGCAATCTGATGCTGTTTTATTTGGGGCAATTGGTTCTTTAAAGTATGATAACGATCCAACGGCTAAGATAAGGCCAGAGCAAGGCTTGCTTGCCATGCGGAAAAAATTAGGACTTTATGCTAATATACGACCGGTTATGACTTTCCCGTCTTTAATTCATAAATCTCCTTTGCGTTCGGAACTAATAGAAGGAGTTGATTTTATGTGTATTCGTGAGTTGACGGGTGGGATTTACTTTGGTCGTCCGCAGGGTAGGAGTGAAGATGGTTCTACAGCTTATGATTCTTCTGTTTATACTATTGAAGAAATAGAACGTATTGTTCGATTAGCTTATCAATATGCAATGCAGCGCCGAAAAAAACTTACGATTGTTGATAAAGCTAATGTTTTAGCAACATCGCGTCTTTGGCGTGAAGTTTCTCAGAGGATAGAAAAAGACTTTCCGGAGGTAGAAACGGAATATTTATTCGTTGATAATGCAGCAATGCAAATTATTCAATGGCCTAAACGTTTTGATGTGATGGTAACTGAGAATATGTTTGGAGATATATTGACCGATGAAGCTTCGGTTATTACTGGTTCGTTAGGAATGCTTCCTTCTGCTTCAATCGGAATACATACTTCTGTTTTCGAACCCATTCACGGATCGTATCCTCAGGCTGCTGGAAAAGATATAGCTAATCCTTTGGCAACTATTTTGTCAGCAGCTTTAATGTTTGAATATGCTTTTGGTTTAAATGAAGAAGCTAATCTAATTCGCCAAGCAGTTGCAGCATCTATGGAAGCCGGTATTGTAACTGAAGATATTGCACTTTCCGGAAAAGCATATAAAACATCGGAAGTTGGGAAGTGGATTGTTCAATATATAAACGATAATAAGTAAGAGGAATAACTTATTCTAAAAATATAGCTCCGGATTTTATCATTTGATGAAGAATCCGGAGCTATTTAGTTAAAAAATAGGGTAGTGATTTTTGTTTTACTCTTTTTTTGCACGCATACTATCCCAAATTAAGTAAGCGATTAATAAAACATAAACAATAACAGCTACTAATTGTGACATCGGATTTTCTAACCATCCTTTAATTTCCCAATCAACCTGAGCAAAACGTAAGATTACACTAACAACTCCCATTAATGCACCTCCGGCAATAAATCCGGAAGCAAGAAGAGTTCCTCTATCAGCACGGGCTTTGTTAAGTGATTTGTCTTTCGATCGAGTGCTTACATACCAAGATATTGCTCCTCCGATTAACAACGGAACATTCAAATGTAAAGGAATAAACATACCTAATGCAAATGCCAAAGCCGGAATCCCCATCCATGTAAGTATAAGTGCTAATACCGCACCAATTCCATAAAGTAACCAAGGCGCACTTCCTCCATTCATTAAAGGATCAATAACGGCGGCCATTGCATTGGCTTGCGGTGCTACTAAGGCTCCTTCTCCGGAAAAACCGTATGTTTTATTTAATATCATTAAAACTCCCGCTACGGTTGCTGCCGATACTACAGCTCCCAAAAACTTCCATGTTTCTTGTTTGGCAGGTGTTGTGCCCAACCAATACCCAATCTTTAAATCTGTAATAAAACCTCCTGCCATAGAAAGAGCAGTACATACAACTCCTCCCATAATGAGAGCGGTAATCATTCCCTCAGTTCCTTTCAATCCTACAGCAACTAACACAACAGATGCCATGATTAAAGTCATTAAAGTCATTCCGGAAACAGGATTAGTTCCAACAATCGCTATTGCATTAGCGGCTACAGTTGTGAAAAGAAAGGCGATTATTGTTACTACCAACCAACCAACTATAGCATAAAGAACGTTGTTTATAACTCCGAAATAAAAGAATACTAATATTAATAGTAAGGTAATGATGCTGGCAACAGAGATAAATTTCATCGAAAGGTCGCGTTGCGTGCGAAGAACTTCTTTGTTTGCTCCGCTTGTTTTTCCTGTCAATTCTTTTCCTGCTAATCCTACGGCGCTTTTAATTACTCCCCACGAACGAACAATTCCGATTATTCCAGCCATCGCAATTCCACCGATGCCGATAGATCGTGCATAACTAGTAAAAATTTGTTCAGGAGACATGTCGGCAAGTGGACTTACTATTCCGGGAATATCATTGATCCATATTCCCGACATCAAGGGAACTATAAGAAACCAAACCAAAAATGAACCGGCACAGATTATCGATGCATATTTAAGTCCTACTATATAACCAAGTCCTAAAACGGCGGCTCCGGAATTAACATTGAAAACTAATTTCCATTTGTCGGCAACATAGTCGCCAAAAGCTATAGCACGAGAAGTAATAACTTCGTTCCAAGCTCCAAAAGTAGCACAAATAAAGTCATATAGTCCTCCGATTAATCCGGCAACGATAAGTGGTTTTGCTTGATTACCAGCTTTTTCTCCCGAGATAAGTACTTGTGTTGTTGCAGTAGCTTCCGGGAAAGGATATTTCCCATGCATATCAGCTACAAAATACTTACGGAAAGGAATTAAGAAAAGAATACCTAAAAATCCACCTAAAGCAGAACTAAGAAATATCTGCCAAAAGTTGACTTGCATGTCCGGATATTTAGCTTGAAGAATATAAATAGCAGGAATAGTGAAAATAGTTCCTGCTACAATAACCCCCGAACTTGAACCGATAGACTGAATAATAATATTTTCTCCCAAAGCATTTTTTCTTTTTGTAGCCGCAGACACACCAACAGCAATAATCGCAATTGGAATAGCCGCTTCGAATACTTGCCCTACTTTTAAACCAAGATAAGCTGCTGCTGCGGAGAACAGAATAGCCATCAATAATCCCCAAGTGACAGAATAGGGAGTTACTTCTTTTATTTTTTTCAGTGGAGGCATAACGGGCTCATATTTTTCACCCGGTTTTAATTCGCTCGATGCATTATCGGGCAAACCAATTACTTTTTCTTCGTCATCATTGTGCATATTAATATAAATTAGATTAGAGTTAGATTATATCATCGTTTTTTTTTAGTTAACTTTCGGATAGCAAAAGTACAGAATTATATTAAAGATTCAAAATGACTTTTTTATATTTATTAGATGAGATTTGTTCTTTTTAATATCTTGATGCCTTTTTTATACTTGGAAAAATAACAAATGTGTTTATGTTAGAAAAAGTAAGAGAATTTTCGGTATCGGGAACTTTTTGATTTCTCTAAAAAAACACAATCACTTGCCCCAAGTTCTAGTAAAACTTTGATTAAGTTCTAGTAAAACTTGGCTCAAGTTGTTGTAAAACTTGGATTAAGTTATAGTAAAACTTTTATGAAGTTAAAGCTTGACCGGATTCGTTATTTTGAACCCTCTCCAGATTTCTTAAACAAAGACGCAATTATCTATTTTGTATCCTTAATATAATTCAGTACTTTTGCCTTGATTTATCTTAGAAATAAACGATGCAGAAATATCCTTCGTCTCTTTTGGAAAATGCAGTAAACGAGTTTGCAAAATTACCCGGAGTGGGTCGTAAAACGGCACTCCGTTTAGTGCTTCATTCTTTGAAAAGAACTCCGGAAGAAGTGCGCAACTTCGGGCAGGCAATTATTGACTTACGCGAACAAGTTAATTATTGCAAGGTTTGTCATAATATTTGTGACGAAGAAGTATGCGAAATTTGTAGTGATAGAAATAGACAATCGTCGGTTATTTGTGTTGTGGAAAACATCAAAGAAGTAATGGCGATTGAGAACACCGGGCAATACAAAGGACTTTATCATGTATTAGGTGGTATAATTTCTCCAATGGATGGGGTAGGACCTCGCGATTTGGAAATAAACAGTTTGGAAGAACGAGTCAATAACGGTGGGATTTCTGAAGTAATTTTAGCATTAAGTACAACGATGGAGGGAGATACTACGAATTATTATATCTACCGAAAGCTTTCGCATACGGATGTTAAAGTGACAGTTATTGCGCGAGGCGTATCTATTGGGGATGAAATCGAATATGCGGACGAGATAACATTGGGTCGCTCGATAATTAATAGAACAATATTCAGCGATTCGTTTAAAGTATAATACTCTTAAATAAATATATATATGACTATAGCAGTTGATTTTGACGGTACAATAGTGGAACATGATTATCCTCGTATTGGAAAACCGATTCCTTTCGCTATCGATGTCTTAAAGAAATTACAAGAAGAGGAAGGACACACGCTTATTCTTTGGACAGTTCGGGAAGGCGAATTATTACAAGAAGCTATTAATTATTGCGAGTCGCAAGGACTTGTGTTCTATTCTGCCAATAAAAATTATCCGGAAGAAGAATATGATGGAAAAATATCACGCAAATTAGGGGTCGATCTTTTTATTGATGACCGAAATGTTGGTGGTCTTCCGGATTGGGGATATATCTATCAGGTCATCAAATCGGGAAATAATTCCTTTAATGGAATAGATCGATTCGATAACGAACGTCCGGAAAAGAAAAATTGGATGATTCGTTTTGGAGAAGCATGGGATAAATCACGAGGTCGTAGGTATTAATAAAAAGTATCATGGAATCAATAAGTACACAACAAGTAGAAAGCGCACAAAAACAGTTGGGAATTAAAGACCTTTCTAAGGCAACCATACGCGAAATAGTGGCAATCGCTAATATTTTGGAAAAAGAAACCGGTGTAGAGTTTATTCGAATGGAAATGGGCGTACCCGGACTTCCTCCTGCCGAAGTAGGAGTTAGGGCAGAAATTAAGGCATTGGAACAAGGTGTTGCTGCTATTTATCCATCTATCGACGGTCTTCCGGAATTAAAAAAAGAAGCTTCTCGATTTATAAAAGCTTTTATCGACTTAGATATTGCTCCCGAAGGTTGTGTTCCTGTTGTTGGTTCTATGCAAGGTACTTTTACTTCGTTTTTAGTTGCGGGACAATGCGACGAAAAGAAAGATACAATACTTTTTATTGATCCCGGTTTTCCGGTACAAAAGCAACAAGCTTTGGTTTTAGGCTATAAAGCCGTCTCGTTTGATGTATATGATTATCGAGGAGATAAATTGCGTGCACAATTGGAAAGCTATTTGTCGAAAGGTAATATTGCTTGTATCATTTATTCGAACCCGAACAATCCGGCTTGGTTTTGTTTGAACGAAGAAGAATTGAAGATTATTGGCGAATTGGCAACGCAATACGATACAATTGTTATGGAAGATTTGGCTTATTTTGCGATGGATTTTCGGAAAGACCTTGCTTCGCCGTTCAAGTCTCCTTACCAAGCGAGCATTGGCCGCTATACAGACAATTATTTATTGTTGATTTCCGGTTCTAAAGTCTTTAGTTATGCCGGGCAACGGATTGGTTTTGTCGCAATATCCAATAAACTTTACCATAGATCATATCCGGGTTTACAGAAACGCTATGGTTCCGGAAATTTTGGTCCTGTATTTATCCACCGGGCATTGTATGCTATTTCTTCCGGAACAAGTCATTCTGCCCAATATGCTTTAGCTGCTATGTTAAAAGCAGCCAGCGATGGCGATTTTAATTTTATTGAGCAAATAAAAGAATATGGAAACCGGGCACGAACAATGAAAGATATTTTCATCAAACACGGCTTTGAGATCGTTTACGACAAAGACTTAGACGAAGATATTGCCGACGGATTTTATTTTACTATCGGTTATCCGAATATATCGGGAGGAGATTTGGCAAAAGCTTTAATTTCTTATGGCATAACAGCTATTCCTCTCAATACGACAGGAAGTCAACAACAAGGACTAAGAGCTTGTACTTCATTTATTAAGCCTCATCAATATGAACTATTAGATAAACGATTGAAGGCTTTTGCCGATAGTCTGTCGATTTAGTCTTTTCTGATCGATTCTTTTCTGTATATTAGATAGGTAATGATAAAATAAATGCCTGTTTGAATCCAAAGAGCTTGGTATTCAAAAGCTATTTCTGACAAACCCGCAGACATGGAGTTCAGTTTAACATAGCCTTGTATGCCGAAAGACGACGGGAAGATATAGCTTATATATTTCCAAAAATCGGGTATTGAAGCCAAAGGCCAGGAGATTCCTGATAAAAAGAGGAGAGGCAATGAGGTAAACACTAAAATCATCATAGGTGTTTCGCGTCCACGAATAAAGGTAGATACCATCATTGAAAGGAAAATACAGGCCAATAAATAAGGCAATTTGAAAAGAAGAAGAGTTCCGGTACTTCCAATTTGAGGTAAGTTAAATATTCGGGGAACTATTTCCAATGCCCAGATAGAAACAAATATATAAATAGCGAAATAACAGAGCGCTTTCCCCAAAACAATTCGCAAAGTTCCACGATACGACGAGTGAGGAGGTATTAGTCTTCCACTCGGGTTCTTTTCCCGCGTTGTAGCAGCAAGCATTCCGATTCCCAAAAGCAAGGTTTGTTGTATGGCAAGTACAACAATGCCCGGAACAAGAAATGATGCAAATCCGTTCTGAGGATTGTAAAGAGAGACGGACTCATAGTTAATCGGTGCGCCGGTATCAATTCTAGTTGGATTAATTGTAGCTCCCATGTCCATAGATACTTCGGTAACTGCTAACAATAAAGCTTTATAATACAAAAGTCCCGACATATCCAGAAACAGAGATACGGTTGATTGTTCGCCGCGATTGATTTTTTGCGAAAAATCGGCCGGGAAATACAATACGCCATAAGCTTTTTTGCTATCGACTAAGGCTTTTGCTTCGTCAATATTAGTTACATATGAATATATAAGAGCATCTGGAGTCCCATCTACCTTGCGAACAAAAGCTCGGGCAAGGGAAGAATGAGAATCATCTACAACAACCATAGGTACTTCCCGAATTGTTTCTGTAGTATAGATTAAACCATAAATAACAGGATAAGCCAAAGGAACGATAAGAAAGAATATAATAACTCCAACATCTGAGAAAACTTGTTTCAGTTCGTCGTGCCAAATCCGAAACATATCGCCAATCGCTTTTTTTATATAGTCAATTGTTTTCATGTTACGGTTTATAAGAATCATATAATAATGTATGTTTCAAAGTCTTTAAGACAAAGACGGGGAGTATTAGGAAAACTGCAAGCGCAAAATACTGCGGAAGCGAATATACAAAGTCGCGACTCATCAATCCTTGATCGACATAGATTAAGAAATAATGTCTTAATGGAAATAAATTAGTCAAAGCTTGTATCGCCGGGTGCATAGCAATCACAGGAAAAGAGAAACCTGAGGCAGAAAAGGCGATCATTCCCCAAATACAAGCAAAACTTAACCCAAGTCGGAGGGTTGGTAATATCCCGATCATAAATATTCCTAAGGCTTGAGAGGATAAAATCAATAATATAAGCGCCAAAACCATCGCGATAAAACTACCCATCGGAAATTGCAGAACAAGATAAAGCACAACATACATAATTAGTCCGACAGCAAAGAAAACAAGAGTCTGCGGTAATAGCTTTCCGATCAAACAGCGGACAATAGATCCTTTGCCGGCATAAAGCCAATCGAGTCGAGTATGTTCTTTTATTTCTATACCTATACTATAAACCGTAACCGACATGATAAGTAATGCCAGGATTCCGGGTAAGATAATATTATTTAAATACACCGAATAATTCAACCAAGGGTTTCCCAATGGATGAGTATCAATAGAAATCGGTTGTATTTGTGCCATAATTTGGCTGTCGGTATAACCTTTTGCTCGTCCTGTCCCAAGAACTACGGCACCCGAAGCTAAAGTTGATACGGTTTTCATGTCTCTAAACAACAAAGATCCGGCGATAAGATAAGAACCATTCGTATAATACGAGAGGGTAGGTTGGTTTCCAGAGAGAGCTTCTTGTTCGAAGTCGCGAGGAATAAAGAATATTCCGTAAATATTTCCTTTTTGCATTTCGATTTTAGCTTCGTTAAAATCCGAACAATGCATAATTATCTCTGTACCTTCAAAAGAATCGAGTTGGCGAGCCAAACTTCGGGAGGTGGTTGAGTTGTCTATATCAACTAATGCAACAGGTAAATTGGTTGGAAGACCTTCTTTCATCAGCGAAAGAAAGAATACCATACACAACAAAGGCGCTATAATCATGCAAAACCAATAGATTTTGCCCGAAACCAAGCGTTTTGCTTCTCGGATAGCTACTTTTAATATTGGACTCTTGAATTGTTGCATTATTATTGTCCTATTTAATCACTACCGACATACCCGGATACATATCTTCTATCGGCGTTTCGGGACGAGCTTTTACTTCAAATGTTTTAAGATCATATTGTCCGTTGGTTTTAGTTGCTTTCCAAGCGGCATAAGTTCCCATATCTTTCATGTAATAAACATTCAGATCGATGTCGCGATCTAAGGCCGGAATATAAGCTTTAAGCGATTGTCCGATACGAATGTCTTTTAACTTGTCTTCGCGAATACTAAAAACAACCCAAGTATCTTTGCGATCCATAATTTTCATAATAGGAGCTCCCGTACCTACTAGTTCTCCTATCTGTGGAAATATTTCGGATATTTGTCCCGCAGAGGGAGCAATGAGGATAGTTTCTTTGATATATGACTCAACTTCGTTTATTGCTCCTTGAGCTTGATTGACAAGAGCGCGAGCTGCTTGTTTATCTTCGATTTCCGCACCGTTAAAAGCCATCATGTATTGCGAGTAAGCGGCCTGTTCGGTAGCTTTCATTGACTTATAATTAGCTTCGGCTTCATCTCTTTTTTGTGCCGAAACAACTCCTTGTTCGTATAAATTTTGTAATCTATTGTATGACTTTTCGGCAATTTCCAAACCTGCTTTTGATTTTTGCCATGTAGCGAGTGCCGTATTAATAGTTTCTTGACGAACACCTTTTAATACTTTGCTGTCTTGTGCTTGTGCTGCGTTTTGAGCAGATTGTACTTGCAAAAGTTTAGCGCGAACTTCGGGAGAATCGAGGATAGCTAAGGTATCTCCTTTTAGTACCCAATCGCCTTCCTTTACTCTAAATTCTAAAATACGCCCGGCTACTTTGCTTGAAATACGAGTTTCTGTTGCCTCTGCTTGTCCTTGTATTATATCTTCTTGTGGTTTTAAGATAAAAAATCCTACGATGGCAACAAGAATAATTGCTACCAGCAAGGTAATAAACG
>JAJDGO010000043.1 GCA_030265685.1 Bacteroidales bacterium OttesenSCG-928-M11 | reverse complement strand
AAAGTTTGCTATTGGTTGGAAGAAGCAAGTAAACATGCCGAAAACGAAAAACAAAAATTAGTTATTGATCTTTTGGTCGATTATTACAAGACAGGCGACTTAAAAACATACGATGCTTACTCCATTGCTTGGGTACAAGACACAGAATCGCTTGTTGATTTCGTAAATGGTTTTACCGAAAACTACGGAGATGCTCTTGGAATCAAAGCCAGTTGGGAATCTTTGAACAACTTCAAAGATTTAGAAGCCACCGCGATTTCCCAACTAATCAGCGAAAACGCCCAATGGTTCGAAGATCATTCTCCGATTGATCCCCGTTTCAAGAAAAAAGAGGTAAAAGGTGTTACCGCAAAAGTAATTACAGCTACTATGTTGGGAGGAGATTGTTATCCGTCTACACCTATCGGTATCAATTTGCCCAACTCGAATTGGATACGGAAAGACTATGGCTCAAAATCGGTTACAATAACTAATATTACCGACGCATACGACAAGGCCGCTGCCGGATCCGGATTTAATGACGAATTTGTTTACGACGAAGCGATGCGAGAATTAATGATTAAATTCTCGTCTCAAACAAATAATTTACATACTGATTTGCATGAATGTTTAGGACATGGTTCGGGACAATTATTACCGGGCGTAGATCCGGATGCTTTAGGCGTATATGGATCAGCTATCGAAGAAGCTCGGGCCGACTTGTTTGGTCTTTATTATATGGCCGACGATAAAATGATCGAGTTAGGACTTCTTAACGACAAAGAGGCATACAAAGCTGAGTATTATCGTTTTATGAATAATGGTTTATTAACCCAACTTTCTCGTATCGATCTTGGAAAAGACATAGAAGAAGCACATATGCGCAACCGAGCTCTTATTGCCCGTTGGGTATTGGAGCACGGAAAAGCAGACAAAGTTGTTGAACTAACCAAAAAAGACGGAAAAACCTATGTTGTAATAAACGATTATAATAAGATGCGCGAATTAATCGGAAATTTATTAGCCGAAATACAACGCATCAAATCAGAAGGCGACATCAAAGGAGCACAAAACATGATCGAAACATACGCCGTTAAGGTAGACTTAGACTTACACAAAGAAATCAAAAACCGTTACGATGCTCTTAATGTAGCTCCATACAAAGGATTTATCAATCCGGTTTACACAGTAGAGAAAGATAAAGACGGAAATATCACCGATATTGTTCCAAGTTATACCGAAGGCTATGCCGAACAAATGCTTCGTTACTCGAAGAACTATTCTGTTTTACCTACTTACAACGATTAAATGGAAGAAATAATCAATCAAATAAGAAAGAAGCTCTATCTCCTTAAAGATGGAGCTTCTTCTGCTTCGATGAGAGAAAAAGGTTTAGACTATAAAATGAACTGGGGAGTCCCTACCCTCTCGTTAAAAAATTTGGCAAAAGACTATTCCCCAAACCCGGAATTAGCCGAACTTCTTTGGAAAAAAAATACGCGCGAACTAAGAATTATGGCAACTATGATTCACGACCCGTATTCGTTCAACCAGGCAAACAGATGGGTGAAAGAAATCAACACTCCGGAGCTGGCAGAACAAGCCGTAATGAATCTTTTTTCGAAACTAAACAATGCTCCCGAGCTTGCATTCGACTGGATTCGTTCCGAAGAAAACTACATTCGTTTGAGTTCTGTCTTGCTTTTTGTTCGACTTTTCATGCAGGGATACAAGCTTCCGGAGGAAAAAGAAAAAGAATATTTCTTGTTGATTTTACCACTTTTGTCCGACACTTCGCTCGCTATCAACACAAAAGTACTTAATGCATTAAGATACCAAGCAAATCAAGACCAATCTGTTGCCCAAAGAATACGATTGGCTTTAGATTCGGAAACCTCGTTAAGTATTTCGCTGAAAGAAAACGTAAAAGAAGATTTAACTTTATAATATTTCAACAAATATCTCTGTATCATTCCATTAAGTTATAGTATAAGTTTACTGAAAAGATACTAGAACTTGATACATTTTCTGTACAGAAAAGTTTAAAAAGATACTAGAACTTCATCAAAGTTATCAAATCAATAAATCGGATTGGTTTGATAACTTTTTGATTTTATAAGTCCGAAAGACCAACATTGCAATAAAGAGAGGTCGTAACAAAGTTGCGGAGATAGGGAATCTTAGTGATAAGAGACCAGGTTTTACGAGGTTTTAATCCGAATTTTATTTCATAATGCGGATTAATAAAATAGAAGGTTTCCCGTTTAACCGAAAGTTTTGCCGAAGAAAGATAACGATGAAACTGCCCGATAGTAATACTTGTATCCTTTATTTCGAGTAATTCGTTTACACAATTCGGATTTTCGCGAAAAGATTTCAAAACCCTACCGTAAAGCCATTTGGGGAGAAGATGTAAAAAAGGGATGTGCGATAAAAACTTGTTACGACATATCTGCTGATGCCCTCCAAATGGATTTTGCCAAGGCGGAAATGCAAAGAAAAGCACCGTATTTTCGTTCATAAAGTTCCGAAGATGACAAAGTAAAGCTTCTTGTCCGGGAATATGTTCGATAACATCACGAAGAAAAATTATATCGAAGGTATCTCCCAAGTCGTTCTTGTCGTAAATATTTTCGACCAAAAGCTGAATAGAACCTCCCGACGGTTGATTTTCTTTATAATACGACCGTCCTTTGTTTATCTTTTGTTCATTAATATCAATTCCAATACAATAACATCCTCTATCGGCAAACGGTTTTAAGTCTCCTCCTTCTCCACATCCAACTTCCAGCACCTTAGTTCCGGGAACAATTGTGGCATTTTGTTCTATAAAAGGGATAACATACTTTTCGGTTGTATAAATCTGCTCCGATAAGTAGAGCGAACTATCTTGATGTCTCTTCTGCATAATTGCTTATATTCCGTGCAAATGTACAAAAAAACGGCTTATAAAACCTCGCTTAAGCGGCTCTTTCAAAAAAAATCGTATATTTGATCTTTCTTTAATAACTCAAAAATTAATAATAGATGAAAAAGCAGGGATCAATCATCATACTATTACTTCTTTTGGTTTCTTTTTCGGCTTGTAAGAAAGAGGAAGATCATCGGAAATATTTCGAAAAACACTTAGAAACCAATATTGCAGCTTGTGTAGACGGGATACTTCAAGGCGTAGAAGAAGTAAGTGATGAAAACAAACAATTAGCAGAAGAAGTTTGTCTTTGCATGTTGGAGTCGGCCTACGAACACGATTCAACCGTTTTCTCCGTCAATTCGGCAGAATCGATGAAAGTTATCGAAGAACATTTCGGAGAAATGGAGATAGAATGTGCAGATGCAATAAAAGAGCTTCTCGAAAGTTTTCCATCCGCGACAGAAGAACCTATCGAGATAGATTCGCTCTAATCGAAGACTAATAATACATAGGAGTTTATTTCACACGTCCTCTTATTTGTCATTTATATATCTTTATAGATTAGACAAATGATGCTTTTTTGTTGCAAACTTATAAGCTATTTCTTTCTTGTTTTAATAGTAATTGTACATATATTAATAGTTTTTTGTACCTTTGCGAGTTATTATACAAAAAGGCAAACTAATGAGCAACAAAATAACACGAGTAGGAATAAGTCAAGGAGATATTAATGGTATCGCTTATGAACTAATTCTAAAAACATTCGAAGATTCTCGGATGTACGAGTTGTGTATGCCGGTTCTTTTCGGCTCTTCGAAAGCGTTGGCCTTTCATCGGAAAGCGATGGAATTACCACAAATCAATACAAGTATTATAAATGATTCGAAAGATATAGGCAGCAATCGCCTAAATATAGTTCATAGTTCGCAAGAAGAAGTTGCCGTTGAGCTATCCAAACCAACAGAAGCAGCCAAAAAGATAGCTTATCAAGCAGTTGATTATGCTATCAACGAATTGGACAAAAGGAATATCGACGTATTAGTTACTACCCCTTCAACCATAGAAGAATGTTCTTGCTTCGAAAAAACATTCAATAAAAAGCCATTAGAGATATTAGTTCACGAATCGTTCCGTATTGCTTTGGCAACCGGGAAAATACCTCTATCGGAAGTTCCGGCTTCTTTAAGCATAGAAGGCTTAAGTACACAATTAAAAACCTTGCACGAGGTTTTAATTAAAGATTTCATGATAACAACCCCAAGAATAGCGGTATTATCATTTAATCCCGGCATCAGTTTGAAAGAACAAACGCTCGGCGTCGAAGAAAAAGAAATAATTATTCCCGCTATTGAACAGGCAAGCAGCAAAGGAGTTATTTGTTTCGGACCATATGCTGCCGACAACTTTTTTGCTTCTGACGAATACATGAAGTTTGATGCCGTATTGGCGATGTATTATGATCAAGGAGTGATTTCGTTTCGTTCGATAACCGGCGACGAAGGAGTACATTATTACGCCAACTTGCCCTATGTTATCACTTCTCCCGACCAAGATGTATCTTTCGAAAAGGCAGGAACCAATACTTGTTCTCCCGATAGTATGAGACAAGCAATTTATTTAGCACTCAACATACACAAAAATAGGATTATCGACCATCGAATTACGGCAAACCCATTGCGTAAGCAGTATTTTGAAAGAGGTTCGGATAACGAAAAGTTGGACTTAACGAAGGAAGAAGATTAAGAAATCAAATATGAATTACGCGATTATAGCCGCAGGCGAGGGATCTCGTTTGGTGCAAGAAGGTGTTCGAACACCTAAACCTTTGATAAAAATAAATGAAGTTCCTCTTATTGGACGCTTAATTTATCTATTCGAAAAGAATGGAGCAGAAAGTATCTCTATAATTGTAAACGAAGAGATGACCGAAGTGCGAGAGTATATCAAGAACTTGCAATTAAATGTTCCTTTAAATATTATTATTAAGTCGACAGAAAGCTCGATGCATAGCTTTTTCGAGCTAAGTAAGTTTCTTTCCGGAGGAAAATTCTGCTTAACTACGGTCGATACAATTTTCAAAGAAGACGAATTTGCACCTTATATCCAAGCATTTATTGAAGATAATACGTGCGATGGTATGATGGCTGTTACAGATTATATTGACGATGAAAAGCCTTTATACGTAGCAGTTGACGAAAAGAAGATGACTATTACCGATTTTTTGGATACAACTTCCGGGAAAGAGAAGTATATTTCGGGAGGAATTTACTGTCTGACGCCCAAATCAATAGCAACTCTGAACAATTGTTTAAGCGCCGGGATTTCACGTATGCGTAACTTTCAACGCCAACTTATTACAGACGGACTAAACTTAAAGGCATATCCATTCAAAAAGATTGTCGATGTAGATCATGTTGGTGATATAGAAAAGGCAGAAGCGTTCTTGAACGAATAAAAAGAAATAATGAAGAAATTAAATATTATAGGCATCAGAAGAGGAAATTTGTACTCGCCGAACCATATCGGAAATGATGCTGCTATTTTCAACCTAACTGTCGAACTCCTAAAAGCCAAAGGATGCGAAGTTACTGAATACACAGAGACCGAGTTTCAAAATATCTCTACCATACAAGCTGATGCTATTTTCAATATGGCTCGTGACTTCCGAACAATTTCCAAACTACAAGAAGTAGAAGATCAAGGAATAAAAGTAATTAATTCGGGTTACGGGATACAAAATTGCATGCGGGCAAACATGACTCACCTAATGTTGGAGAATAATATCCCCCACCCTCAGAGTTTAATTGTTTCTACCGACGAACCATTACCCGATGATGTCGCATTTCTTGGTAAATCATGCTGGGTAAAACGAGGAGATTCTCACGCTATCCACCGCGAGGACGTTACTTATGCAAAGAATGGAGAATTGGCAGAAAGTATTATCCAAGAATATGCTTTACGAGGAATCCCAACAGCTGTTATCAACGAACATCTTTTAGGAGATTTGATCAAATTTTATGGTATAACCGGTACCGACTTTTTCCATTGGTTTTATTCGGACGATCTTAACTATAGCAAATTTGGTCTTGAAGCAATCAACGGAAAGCCCAAACGAATGCCTTTCGACGAAAGTTATCTGAAAAACATAAGCAAAAAGGCTTCGCAAATTATGAAAACTCCTATCTATGGAGGCGATTGTATCGTAGACGACAAAGGAAACATCCGCATTATAGACTTTAATGATTGGCCAAGTTTTGCTCCGTGCAGAAACGAAGCCGCACCTAATATTGCTCAATGTATTTACGATTATGCAAGAAAAGACTAAGCCTACGTTAGCCGATAGCTTAAAGTCGGCCGATACAGAAGAATGGATAGACATACACTTTTATCGCCCGATGGGATTTCGTTGGGCTTTATTCTTCGACAAGATTGGAGTTAGCCCAAATCAAATAACAATTGCGTCCATATTTATTGGAATCGGAGCCGGAATATGCTTCTACTTTACCGACTTTTGGATTAATCTTCTCGGAGTATTCTTACTTATTTGGGCAAATACCTATGATAGTGCCGACGGACAGTTGGCTCGGATGACAGGAAAGAAGTCCGAAATGGGACGAATCTTGGATGGAGCTTGCGGCGACATTTGGTTTATCACAATATACTTAGCTATTGTGTTCCGTCTTTGGGATCAATGGGACTATTGGATACTAATATTAGCTCTTGCAGCCGGATATTCTCATTCTCTACAAGCTTCGATGGCAGATTATTTTCGTAATTTACACCTTTTCTTCTTAAAGGGAAAAAGCGGAAGCGAATTTCATAATTCAAAAGATTTAGCAGAAAAATTAAAACAAATAAGCTGGAAAAATCCGGCAGTTAAAATATTTGAGATATTTTATTTGAATTATACTCGACAACAAGAGCGATTCTCTCCCCGCACACAAAAGATGATGGAAGTGATTAAAACGAGAAAAAATGGAAATGTATCGGAACGTTTTCGTGATGAATTTAGAATGAAGAGCCTAAGATACATAAACATGACCAACCTTCTTTCGTTCAACTTGAGAGCCATCGTTTTATTTATTTCCGTATTAATCGGATTCCCTTGGATATATTTTGCTTTTGAACTAACCGTGATGAATATTATGTTAATATATATGGTAAACCGCTACGAAAGGATTTGCCGAAAATTTACAGGAGGACTAACTGCATAATGATAGATATTAAAAAAGCACAAGGAATAATCTTTGATTATGGCGCTACAATAGATAGTAATGGTATCCATTGGGCAGAAGTATTGTGGGAAGCATACGAAACATTGAAAGTTCCCGTAACAAAGCAACAATTTCGCGATGCTTATGTTTATGGCGAACGGTATTTAGCCCTGAATCCGGTTATTAAGCCAACCGATAATTTCAGACAAGTTCTCGAAGCAAAAACAAACTTGCAAATAGACTGGCTTATAAAGGAAGGCTTTCTAGATAAAAACGAAAAAAGTTTGATTTATCCTTTTGATATATCAAACCATTGTTATAACTTTGTCAACGTCGTTCTAAAAAAAGCAAAACCTATATTAAAAAAATTATCAGAGAAATATCCTCTGGTATTGGTATCTAACTTCTATGGAAACGTAGAAGCTGTATTGAATGACTTTGATTTACGATCATACTTTAAGGACATCATCGAATCGGCCGTTGTCGGAGTGAGAAAACCAGACCCTGCCATCTTCTCTTTAGGAGTACAAGCCTTAGGATTAAAAGCAGAAGAGGTAGTAGTTATTGGAGATTCTCATAGAAAAGACATAGAACCGGCTCGAACTATCGGCTGCCAAACCATTTGGTTAAAAGGTCCCGGATGGGGAGATGAAGATGAAAATGCAACAGCGGATTGCATTATAGAAGATTTCTCAGAATTAAAAGACATCTTCTTTTTGATAAATTGAAATACTGTAGAGTTGGCCGCTTCCTTGTTTTAAGAATGGAAACTAATTAAGTTAAAAGCCCGGGTTGGGAGAATAAAATAAAACAAGGTCTCGACGAATCTATACTATTTATAGAGTTTCCGGAAACGGTATAACTCGTGTGTTTAAAGGATTGCTGCGGGTTGCAGTGTATTTTAAAATTATTATTATTAAAAAATGGAAAAAACAGAAATCAAAGAAGCCAAAGGTAAACTTGGTATTCTATCAGTAGGTGTTGGCGCAGTAGCGACCACATTCATGGCAGGAACTTTAATTACCCGCAAGGGATTAGGAGTTCCAGTAGGTTCAATAACTCAATTAGCGACTATACGCTTAGGAAAAAGAGAAGAAAATCGTTTTCCTAAAATCAAAGATGCTATACCCTTGGCAAACTTGAACGACATCGTATTCGGCGGATGGGATATTTTCGAAGACAATGCTTATGAAGCTGCAAAACATGCAGAAGTATTAACTCCGGAAGATCTTGACAAAGTAAAAGATGAAATGCAAGCAATTAAACCAATGAAAGCTGTATTTGATCAAGAATTTGTAAAACGCCTACACGGAACTTGGGTAAAATCGGCTCCCACTAAGTGGGAATTAGCAGAACAGGTAAAACAAGACATCGAAAACTTCAAAAAAGAAAACAACTGTGACCGTATAGTTGTTATCTGGTGTGGTAGTACTGAGGTATTTACACCAATGAGTGACGTTCATAAAACCTTAGCTGCTTTCGAAAAAGGTTTGAAAGAAAACCATAAAGATATTGCACCATCTAACATTTATGCTTATGCTTGCGTATCTTTAGGTATTCCTTACATCAACGGAGCTCCAAACTTGACTGTAGATATTCCTGCAATGTGGGAATTAGCAGAAAAAACTAACACTCCTATCTGTGGTAAAGACTTCAAAACAGGACAAACTATGTTGAAAACAGTTTTGTCTCCGATGTTCAAAACCCGTATGTTAGGTCTTAACGGATGGTTCTCTACCAACATCTTAGGAAACCGCGACGGAGAAGTATTAGACGATCCGGGTTCTTTCAAGACAAAAGAAGAATCAAAACTATCTGTTATTGATAACATTCTTCAACCGGAACTATATCCGGAACTTTACGGAAATGTTTATCATAAAGTTCGTATCAATTATTACCCACCTCGCAAAGATGATAAAGAAGGTTGGGACAACATTGACTTATTCGGATGGTTAGGATACAAAATGCAAATGAAAGTAGACTTCCTTTGTAAAGACTCTATCTTAGCAGCTCCTCTATGTCTCGACTTAGTATTATTCACAGACCTTGCAAAACGTTCGGGAATGAGTGGAATCCAAGATTGGCTTTCGTTCTACTTCAAGAGCCCAATGCATGAGCCAAGCAAAATTGCTGAGCACGATTTATTCATCCAATATATAAAATTAAAAAATACACTACGTACGCTTATCGGCGAAGAAACTCTCGATTTTATCGATTGAGAATAGTGTTTAATTTATAAAGAGAAACGAGGGAGTTAGAATATCTTTTTCCCTCGTTTCCTTATTAGCTTCTCTTTTTAAGGTAATATGAAAGACAAATTAATAAGCGTTGAAGAGATACAACAAGTTCATAAAATCTTCAATGGATTCGGAGGACGCACTTTGGCAAAGTGTGTCATGGGAATTGCAGGACTAAACAATGCAAATAAAGTATATGACTCGGCAAAATACGAAACCGGACCGGCAGTAGAAGATACAATGCTCGATTATATCGGCATCAAACGAGTTGTAAAAAACATCGAAGTACTCCATCAATTCAAAGACCAGCCGTTTATTACCGTATCTAACCATCCCTATGGACATATTGATGGGATTGCCTTAATTGGAGAAATAGCAAAAATCAGGTCTGACTACAAAGTAATGGTTAACTGGATTCTCGGAATGATTGATATTATGGACGATCATTTCATCGGAGTAAATCCATTTGGAAATAACTCGAAAAAATCAAGCTTAGCCGGCGTAAAAGAATGTATCGATCACTTGAAAGATTGCCATCCTTTGGGTTTTTTTCCATCCGGAGCGATTTCAAATGATGCAGGAAAAGGCAAAATTAAAGATCGCGAATGGCAAGAAGGAGTTATCAAGCTAATCAAAAAAGCAAAAGTGCCGGTCGTTCCCGTTTATATTTCCGGAAAAAACTCAAAGTTTTTCTATCTTTTAGAAAAAATAGATTGGCGAATCCGTACGGTTCGGCTTTGTCATGAATTAAAAACAAAAAAGGGGAAAACAATGGACTTGATATTTGGCGAACCTATTTCTCCGGAAGAACAAGAAAAATATACTAATCCAAAAGAGTTCGGACAATTCTTGCAAGACAAGACCTACGAACTAAGTTCTTTAGTGTAAACGATTAATTGGTATAATTCGCAAATTATACCAATTAAAAATAGTAACGAAGCCCAAATAATAAATTTAATCGCCCTAATCCGATTCCATCACCCGCGTCAAATTTGTAAGTTTCTTTATATTGACGATTCCTGATTTCAATAGAGTTTACAATTCCTGAATTAGTAGAGAATGTAAGGCCTAAAGCCAGATTCCGATTTAGCATATAATCTAAATCAAATGCGTATGAAAATCCCATTGTTGACCCACTTTCCTCTATAAAATCGGAAGAATCCGAATAACGGATTTTATAATCTGCATAACCAAGTCCTACACCCATATTAAGAAATAACTTATCTTGAACTAACTCTGCCCTGTAAACATACTCTAAACCAATATTATTTAATCTGGTTTTCGCATCAATACCAAGCATATCTACTGAAGAAGAAAATACAGAATAAAGAAACTTTAGTCCATGTTTATCATTAAAAAAGCAAATAAAAGAACCATCATATCCTAATCCATTTTTCATATCTCGAAGAAATTTGTCATCGCTCGGAACTTTTGCAGTTCTCCAACTTGGTCCAATGCTTGCACTCAATCTAAAAGCAGGCAATGATCGAGGTTTACTTAAACTATAGCTTGCTGTTGAGCTTTTATCTTTTCCAATTAATTCAGGATCGCATATATTAAGTATTTGTCCCGAGATTTCACAGCAAGGTTGACGAGGAGGAACCGGCTCTACATACTCAGTAATTAAAAGAGCATTACCTCCTACTTTACGAACTTCCTCTTTTAAACGCTCTATAGTAGAAATCGAGTCGCATTTACTCGCCGATCCGGCTCCACCATCTTCGGCAGAAAAAAGTCCCAATATTTCAGAATTAGCAGGAACTTCTGATCTTTGTGCGAAAACTTCAACAGGTTCATCCTTTGGCAAGGGAGGGTAAGACTTAAGAATAGAAGTATTTACACGTATTCCGGCACAAGAAGAAAGGAGTATCATAGATACTAATATTAAAAAAAGAGTAGCTTGTTTCATTTGTTTAGTTAATTTTATTCGTTCACAAAGTTATATATTTTAATTAAATTTCAGCTCTCCTTTCTTGATAATTAAAAAAAATACATTACCTTTGTGCCCGGGTAAGTCCTATACGGTCAGCTCCCTTCGAATCCCCCAGGGCTTGACCGCAGCAAGGGTAGTTGGTTGTAGCGGCGCGATGTAGTAAGCTTGCCCACTCGCCTCTTTAGCTCAGTTGGCCAGAGCACGTGATTTGTAATCTCGGGGTCGTTGGTTCGAATCCGACAAGAGGCTCAAAAAAACAGGCTGTTTGATTTTATCAAACAGCCTGTTTT
>JAJDGO010000042.1 GCA_030265685.1 Bacteroidales bacterium OttesenSCG-928-M11 | reverse complement strand
GGAAAAAACAAAGAATCAAGGCAGCATTTCCAATGTATTGCGCCTAATTATTGTTTTACTACCTTCTGTTTATTAAGTATATAAAAACCACTCGAAAGGTTTCCGAGTTCTATATAGTTATTACCTTCGGAAAGTGAGAAAGAATAAAGTTTTTTTCCTTGTATGTTATACAAATCAACCGTTTGGTTTTGGGTCGAATATATAATCAAAGTTTCTTTTATCGGATTAGATAAAATCGTAAAAGATTGGTCTTTTATTTCTTCTATCGAAACAAGTGCATCGGGATGCAAGTCTACTGCGCCAATGATTTCCGTAGAAGATTCGCCCAACCAACCACAAGATTGGTTAACTGCCGTATAAACTTTGATAAAGTCTACCTGTAACAAGTCGATAGAATTACCATTTTTGTCTACAGCCCATTCTATCTTAAAGCTCGATTCATCGCTATTGTTTGGCAAATTATCAGCATAACCCCAATCATAAGGTTTTTGAAGATAGTAATTGTTTCCGTTATTCTCTACTATAGAATAATTATCAGCCAATCGTTTTCCTTTAAAAACTAAGACCTCTTCATTTGTCCACTTTGGCCAATAGATTTGAGTATGGAAAGTGTTTCGGAAAACAAAACCTTCGTTGTTTAAGTTATCTTTCCAACGAATATCGTCTCCAATATTCTCCGGTTTATAATAAGTTATCTCATAATCCTGTATTGTTTGAGTAGAGAAATACTCGCTTCCGGCCAACTCGTACCAATCGTCGTCCGGGATTCCATTCTTATTCGCATCATATGATACACAAACAATGCCCGGTTCGCTGCTTCCGCCCGTCATTTCTCCTGCTGTTTCGCTTGGAGTAAAAGCATTTCCTTGTATTTTGAAATCGTATTCTCCCTTTACATTTACTACCGGATGATCGAAACCAAAGATAATATATCCTCCATACGCTCCCAAAGAGACAAGTGAACGTTGATCATTGACAATGTATTCTTCTACTTTTTTGATTATTTCTGATTTTGTATCTCCTAACTCGTATTCGGGAGCTTCGTTTATAAACTGTCCCGGAGCCGGTCTAAAATCATATACCTTATTAATATAAGCAGATTGAGAGAAAGCAGCTGATACTGCAAAGCAAAGACATAAAGTCAGAATAATTTTCTTTGTACTGTTCATCGTATTTTATTTATATTCGCCAAGAATAGCAAAATGAGCCGGAATATCTCCCGTTCGTACATTCCATTTTTGTCGACCTTCTTTATCGAAACAATAAAGTGTTCCGGGCGACAAAAGGTTCTTTGCATCGGGAATGTAAAAATCTTTTGTTATCGGATTTACTAATACTCCGTACGGTTTACGAATAATCTTATCTGTTCCGTCGGTAATAAAATTAGTAGAAACAAGCTTCCTTTTTTCAACATCTACTATCGAGTAGTTCACTTCTCCGCTAATCCAATCCGTATTGATAATATAAAGAGAATCGCCGGACAAACATAAATCCGAAACCGAAATATCAAGACAGTCAACTACTTGTTCGGTAGCTAAATCGAGACAATACAATAGGGGCTTTTGTGTGTTATAGTCGCCTCGTGTTGAAATCCATAATTGAGCATAAGAATCAACTCTTAAGCGATAACAATTCTTGGCAATTTCGATCCGGTGTGTTTCTTCGAAAGTAGATACGTCAATTACCGAAATAGTATTGTCGTAATGAGGCTTATGATAGCCTCCCGAGTTTGCAACATAAATATTGTTTCCCACAATTTCCAACTCGTCCGGCTGCTGACCAACATAACATTTATCAACTACTTCTAATGTAGCTGTATCTATCTTTGCAACATAACCATTATGTTCGTATATAGAATTAACTTGTACCGGACAATCGTAAGAAGTAACATAAGCATAAGCTCCATGAAAGTTTATATACCGGCAATTAAGTATATCTATTTGTCCTAACTTAACAGCCGTCCGGGCATCCAGAACGTCAATTTTGTTCGAACAATTAACTACGACGTAGAGTTTATTACCATATATTTTCAAGTCATTGCCTACATCTCCCAATTCTTTAATAACAGTTGGGTTGGCTTCTCCGAATATATTACGCCTATAAGTTCCTGTTTTGTAATCATAATAGTCGAGCGTTGCCTTGTTCATCCCCATATTTCCTTCGTTCAAAAGATAAAAACCATCGATAGAAGTATATTCCGGCAAGGAAACTACTATTTTTTCCGAAGGAAGAATTTCATATTCGTCACGGCAAGAAACAAACAAAAGGCAAACAAGAAGTATTAACGAAAATATATGGGCTGTTCTCATAAACTAATTCTTAATGTTAGACGATAATTTCTTCCCGGCATGGGATAATTCCGTATTACTTCGTATTGTTGATCCAAGAGATTATTCACCTCTCCTGTCAACTTGAAGTCGAAATGTTGGTATTTAAAATTTTTACTCAACGATATATCGCTAGTATACCATGGTTGGCGATGATTATCTACAATATTAGCCGAATTATTATAACGTTCGCCCACGTAAATAAAGCTATAAGCAAGATTCCACGACTTATACTGTGCCGACAAAATAGTAGAACCGCTATGCCAGGGGATATAAGGTATTTGTCCACCCCAAGTACCTCCGTCAACTCCTTTGTCTTCCGGTGTCGAATAATCTCTTGCTTCCTGGTATGTATATTGAAGATGAAGATCCCAAATAATATCTAATGGGCAACGATAAGTTAGTTTTGAGGAAATATCAATTCCTTTTATTTTCACTTTACCTAAGTTTTCCATCGTCCATCTTGCTAAACTTGAGTTATTCGGGATGGCAACGATTTTATCTTTTACTCTATTATAATATGCATCGATTGATATATTGCCTTGCCAATCAGCTTTATTTCTCAAAAAATCCCATTGAGCGCCTACATTATATTGTGTAGCATACTCGGGTTTAAGGTCTTGCGAAACAACATCCGTATAATACAAATCATTAAACGAAGGCATTCGGAACGACTTTTTATAAAAAGCTCTCAGCGATAAATTTGTCTTCGGGAAATCATAATACAAAAAGATACCCGGAGTATAAACAGTTTTATTAAAAGCATTTTGATTCCATTGAATATTATCTTCTACATGGGTCATCAATAAGCTTGCCATAGCTCTTAGATCCTTTTTTTCGTAGGAAGTTGCCAAAGATAAAAGGAACATATCCCGTTCCGGTTGATTCATATTGACTGTAGAGTCTAATTTGTTTTTCTGATAGTCGGCCGATAAAGAAACTTTCCAATGAGGATTAATCGAATATTTATTTGCTAAAGAAACGTACAACTCTTCCTGAGAAAACGTATTAATCTGGCTTTTTCGAAATGAAGTATCGGGATTATATTTTAGATAGTCGTTGGCATACTTTGCATTTATCATCAACTCATAGCCGGAAAACAACTCTTTTTGATAATTACCTTGTACAAAAAAGTTTTCATCCCATTGCCGTTGATACTGATTGTCCCATTTATCTCCCACTATAGCTCCCGGAATCCCACGTTCAGAATTATAATAATAAGCTTTAACATTCCATTTTCCTTTGTCTAACCAACCATGAAGATTTCCTTCCATTCTCAAAGACTCAACATCTCCGTTCTTTCTTGTAGCTGTAGTATCCTGTTTTATTACTCCATTTTGAACCCGACGATAGCGAAACTTATATTCTCCCGAAGCATTAAGATACTCAATATTCGCCGAAAGATTTATATCTTCGGTTAGTTTTTGCTCATACAATAAAGACGGGTTAATGCAACTAAACGAACCAATCCGAAAAGTTCCCTTAAGATTATATGATTTTCCTTTTTGAAAGCGAGGCCGGTTAGTTTGTAAGTAGACCGTACCCGAAGCTCCAAAATCTTTTGCCGGTTGGAAAATATTGCTTTTTTGACCATTATATAAAACGATTTCTTCTATATTATCTAACGAAAACTTGCCTAAGTCGACTTGTCCGCTTTGCATATTTCCAATTTGAATACCATCATAAAAAACTGCGGTATGATTACTTCCCATACTTCGTACGTCAATTGTTTTTAATCCTCCAATACCTCCGTAGTCTTTTACTTGAATCCCGGAGAAGTAACGAACTGCATCGGCCACAGACAACGAATTTATCCGCTCAAGAGATTCTCCGGAAAGACTTTGAGAAGGAATAACATCCTTGAACTTATTAGCTGTCACTACTATCTCGTTTAAGTATTGGATACTATCGAGGGTTGAAATAGTAACATCTTCGGCTTTAGTCCAAATAGATGAACAACAGATCAGTAACAATAATAAAAACCTTGATTTCATTGGCGCACAAAGGTAATAAATTTATACTACAAACCGGTTCTCATTAGAATAGACTTCGACTTACAATACAAAGAATCCTATCGAATTTATACTCCGGATTTATTATCTTGTCAAATAAGTTATTTTTTATTCTTTATTTGTTCATTTCAATTATATTGTATAATTTTGCAAACTATTTCGTATATTTATTCATGAGAAAAATAAAAGAACAAAGACAAGAAGTTATTCGAGAGCTAATACAAAATCATTCTTTCGAAAATCAAGAAGAACTTCTATCTCTTTTACAAGAAAGAGGATTCGAAACAACACAAGCTACCTTATCCAGAGACATAAAAGAGCTTAAAATAATCAAATCTCCCAATAATAATGGAGATTATATTTATACACTTTTAGGTGAAAAGTCAAATACTTCATCGTTAAACTCGTTCTCAAAAGGAGCTATTTCTTTAGAATTTTCGAACAAACTTGGAGTAATAAAAACTCCTCCCGGATACGCAGCTGCTATTGCTTTGGACATAGATAACCTAAAAAGCGATGCAATACTAGGAACAATTGCCGGAGATGATACTATCCTTTTAATCCCTAAAGAGGGTTATAGCAGAGAAAGTATTGTAAAAACACTTAATAAACTAAATTCTCATAAAATCAGATGAATAAGATTGAGGTCCTAATTGCAAATGAAAGCCACACGCCTTATGTGCCTTTAATTTTAAAAACAATAGAAGATGCAGCAAAAATACGTGGAACTGGGATCGCAAAAAGAACTGCCGAATACGTAGAACAAAAGATGCGTGAAGGAAAAGCAATAATTGCTTTTATCGACGAAGAATTTGCCGGGTTCTGTTATATCGAAACTTGGGGAAACAAACAATATGTTGCAAATTCGGGACTAATTGTTGTCGACAGATTTCGTGGACATGGATTGGCAAAAAAGATTAAAGAACACTCTTTTAAGCTTTCCCGCGAGCGATATCCGGAAGCTAAGTTGTTCGGGTTAACTTCCGGCTCTGCAGTAATGAAAATAAACACCGAGCTTGGTTATGTTCCGATTGCTTTTGCCGAACTAACAGATGACGAGTCTTTTTGGCGAGGTTGCCAAGGTTGTTGTAATTATGATGTATTAGAACGTACGGAGCGTCGGTATTGTATTTGTACTGCCATGCTGTACGACCCTAAAAAGAAAAATAAAACAAATAATAATATAGAATGAAGAAGAAAGTTGTTTTGGCATATAGTGGAGGATTAGACACTTCTTTTTGTGCCATGTATTTATCAAAAGAGTTAGGTTACGAAGTTTATACTGCTTTGGCTAATACCGGAGGTTTTTCCGACGAAGAATTAAGGAAAGTAGAAGAACGTGCTTATAAATTAGGAGCCATAAAACACGTCAACCTCGACGTTACACAAAGCTACTACGAAGACAGTATAAAATATATGATCTTTGGTAACGTTCTAAGAAACGGAACTTATCCTATCTCCGTAAGTTCGGAACGTATATTTCAGGCGATCGCAATAATTAATTACGCGAAAGAAATAGGAGCAGATTATGTAGCTCATGGGAGTACCGGAGCAGGAAATGATCAAATTCGCTTCGACCTGACGTTTGATGTGTTAGCCCCGGAAATTGAAATTATCACCCCGACAAGAGACATGATTCTAACTCGTGAATATGAAATCAATTATCTAAAAGAACATGGAGTAGAAGCAGACTTTACTAAAATGGAATACTCTATTAATAAAGGACTGTGGGGAACAAGTATCGGCGGAAAAGAAACATTAAAATCCGAACAAACACTACCAGAAGAAGCATATCCTTCTCAATTACAGACAAGAGAAGAACAAATTTTGACGATTACATTTTCCGAAGGAGAAATTTCGGCCGTAAATGGAAACGAATATATAGACAAAGTTAAAGCAATACAAGATATAGAACAGATAGCTTCCCAGTATGCTATCGGAAGAGACATGCATATTGGCGACACAATTATAGGAATTAAAGGCCGTGTTGGTTTTGAAGCTGCCGCACCTTTACTTATTATCAATGCACATAAGATGCTTGAAAAACATACTCTTACTAAATGGCAACAATATTGGAAAGATCAGATAGGAACTTGGTACGGTATGTTTCTACACGAAGCTCAATACCTTGATCCTGTTATGAGAGATATGGAAGCTTTTCTGAAAAGTTCTCAACGAAATGTAAACGGAACTGTCATAGTACAACTAAAACCTTATCACTATACTTTGGTTGGAGTTGAAAGTGAATTTGACTTAATGAAAACCGACTTTGGAGAATACGGAGAAGTTAATAAAGCTTGGACAGCAGAAGATGCTAAAGGTTTTACAAAAATCATGTCTATCCCTACTAAAATCTATTTTGCTAACCAAAAGAAAAACAAGAAAGATGAATAAAGTCAAAGTTGGAATTATAGGAGGAGCAGGTTATACTGCCGGCGAGTTAATTCGTTTGTTAATCAATCATCCTAACGTTGAAATTGGGTTTATACAAAGTTCCAGCAACGCCGGAAACAAAATAACAGATATACATGAGGGATTAATCGGAGAATGTGATTTAACTTTCCACGACTCTTTTGATTTGAACGAGATTGATGTACTATTTCTTTGTTCGGCACATGGGGATAGCCGCAAGTTTATAGAAAAACAATCCATCCCGGATAGTCTGAAGATCATCGACTTATCCACAGACTATCGACATAAAGCAACTGCCGAAGGATTTATTTACGGACTTCCCGAATTAAATTACCAAACAATACAGTCAGCTCAAAGGATTGCTAATCCGGGATGTTTTGCAACTGCGATCCAGTTAGCAATACTTCCTCTTGCAGCAAAAGGTTTATTGACCGAAGAATTACATATTAATGCCATAACCGGAGCTACAGGAGCAGGAGTAAAACCCTCTACTACGGGACACTTTCCTTGGAGAAATAACAATATATCAATATATAAGGCTTTTGATCACCAACATTTGCAAGAAATCGGAGAATCAATCAATCAACTTCAACCTAGTTATTCACACGATATAAACTTCATTCCGGTAAGAGGAGACTTTTCTCGAGGAATATTTGCCTCATTATATACCGAATGTAACCTATCAATCGAGGAAGCAAATACGCTTTATCAGGAATACTATAAAGATGCAAAGTTCACTTTTGTTTATGATAAGAATCCGGATCTAAAACAAGTTGTAAACACAAACAAGTGTATTCTTCATCTAAAAAAGCATAACAATAAATTATTGATAATATCAATGATCGACAATCTACTAAAAGGTGCTTCGGGTCAAGCGGTTCACAATCTCAACTTAATGTTTGGCTTGGACGAAGTTGCCGGACTACAATTAAAACCATCTGCATTTTAAGCATAATATTTTCGTATAACATTATATAATATGAAGTTTTTCGACGTTTTTTCTCGCTGGCAAATCGAACCAGTTTCAGCCAAAGGCTGTAAGATTTATGATAAAGAAGGCAATGAGTATTTAGACTTCTATGGCGGACATGCCGTTATTTCTATCGGACATTCACATCCAAAATACACAAAACGTATTTCCGAGCAAGTCGCTAACATTGGTTTTTATTCCAACTCTGTTCTTATTCCTTTGCAAGATGAATACGCCGAAAAACTGGGGAAAGCATCTGGCTACCCGGATTATTCTCTCTTTATGGTCAACTCGGGAGCCGAAGCAAACGAAAATGCTCTCAAGCTTGCATCATTTCACAACAACCGCAAAAAAATCATTTCTTTTTCCGGGTCATTTCATGGTCGAACTGCAGCAGCGATTAAAGTTACTGACATCCCAAAATACTGGGCGCCAATAAATGATGACTTAGAAGTTGTCTTTCTTCCTTGGGGAGATATAGAAAAAGTCAAAGATTCTTTAAAAAACCGAGACATCTCTGCGGTCATAATAGAGGGAATACAAGGCATAGGAGGAATTATAGTTCCCGAAAATTCTTTTTTGCAAGAACTAAGTAAAGCTTGTAAAGAAACAGAAACTATTTTAATCCTCGACGAAATACAATCCGGATATGGCCGAACCGGCAAGTTTTTTGCCCACCAATATGCTAATATTTCACCCGACATTATTACTATTGCCAAAGGAATGGGCAATGGATTTCCGGTTTCCGGAATGTTAATCTCTCCGGAATTCAAAATAATTCCCGAACAATTAGGTACTACTTTCGGAGGAAATCACTTGGCTTGCGCCGCAGCTCTTGCAGTACTTGAAGTAATGGAAGAAGAATCTCTCATAGATAATGCTACAAAAGTGGGCAACTATCTGATGAAAGAATTAAAACAATTCTCTCAGATTAAAGAAGTAAGAGGAAGAGGCTTAATGATTGGAATGGAATTTTCGGAACCTATCAAACCTTTACGCGACAAGTTATTGTTCGAACAAAAAGTATTTACCGGAGCAACAGGGAAAAACATATTCCGACTTCTTCCTCCTCTTTGTATTACGAAAGAAGATGCCGATGAATTTTTGTCACGTTTCAAAACTATTTTATAAATTTGGCAAAGAAACAGAACAAAAAACAGAAATAGTAAGAAAAAAACAAATAGTTATCGCATGAAAATAACAATTATTGGCGGAGGAAATATGGGAGGAGCCATTGCACGAGGACTAACACAAGGCTCATTATTCCAAGCAAACGACATAACTGTAGTTGATATAATAGAAGCTCCTTTGAAAACATTGAGCAACTTCAACAATCAGATCCACACCCATCTTGGCGATTACAGCAGTATTGCTTTTGCCGACATTGTTCTTTTAGCAGTAAAACCCTGGTTAATCTTAGAAAGTATCCGGAATATAAAACCTTATATAAACGAAAAACAAATACTTGCTTCCGTTGCCGCCGGAATAAGCATCAAAGAAATGTCGGACGAATTAAACAAAGAGGATAAAAAAGACATTCTTCCCGCTATATTCCGCGTAGTTCCCAATACAGCCGTATCGGTATGTAAAAGTATGACACTAATTGCTTCGAATAATGCGTCGGCAGAACAAGAAACTTTATTATTAAATATCTTCAACGAGTTAGGTTGGGCAATTCTTATCGAAGAAAATAAAATTCCTGCCGGAACAGCACTTACATCCTGCGGCATTGCATACTTGTTTAAATATATCCGGGCAGCTATGTTGGCCGGAATAGAGATGGGATTTTATCCCCAACAAGCACAAGATATGATTATTAAAACAATGTTGGGGGCAGGTTATTTGCTAAACGAAACAAAACAACATCCCGAAATAGAAATAGATAAGGTTACTACACCCGGAGGAATTACAATAAAAGGAATAAACGAATTAGAAGCCAATGGATTTACCCATTCCATCCTCCAAGCAATGCGGGTAAGTAATCTATCTAATACGGAAGATTAAGTTTTATTACCAATCTTTTCTACGATTTTAAGGGAAAGAATTATTTTATTCCTCTTAAAATCGTATCTTTGCGTTCTCCGAATTAGAGAGAATATTTATCAATAAATTTATAATTTAGAATTATCATGGCAAAAGTAACCGTAGTAGGTGCAGGAAACGTGGGAGCAACCTGCGCCAATGTATTAGCTTTTAGAAAAATAGTAGACACTGTAGTCATGCTCGACGTTAAAGATGGTGTAGCAGAAGGTAAAGCAATGGACATGTCTCAAACTGCACAAACTTTATCTTTTGAAACTAAGGTAATAGGAGTTACCAATGATTACGCAGCAACAGCAAACTCGGATGTAATTGTTGTAACATCTGGGATTCCTCGCAAACCAGGTATGACTCGCGAAGAATTAATCGGAACAAATGCAAACATTGTTAAGAGCGTTGTTGGTAGTTGTTTGCAACACTCTCCAAACGCTATTTTCATTATCGTTTCTAATCCTATGGATACTATGACTTATTTGACACTTAAGTCAACCGGACTTCCAAAAAATCGTGTTATTGGTATGGGAGGTGCATTGGATAGTTCACGTTTCAAATACTATCTAAGAGAAGCATTAAACGTAAACTCTTCCGAAATCGAAGGTATGGTAATCGGAGGACATGGTGATACTACGATGATTCCTTTGAAACGTTTGGCTACATACAAAGGACTTCCTATCTCAGAAATACTACCAGCCGAAACATTAGACAAAGTAGCTGCCGACACAATGGTTGGAGGTGCTACACTTACCGGTTTATTAGGAACATCTGCTTGGCAAGCTCCGGGAGCTTCTGCGGCTTATGTGGTAGAATCAATTATCAACGATTACAAAAGAATGATTCCTTCTTGCGTTTACTTGGAAGGAGAATACGGACAAAACGATATTTGCATCGGAGTTCCTGCTATTATCGGTCGCAACGGAGTCGAAGAAATTGTTGACATCAAATTAAACGACGAAGAAAAATCATTATTTGAGAAAAGCGCCGAAGCAGTTCGCAAAACAAATAACGTTCTAAAAGAAATTAACGCACTTTGATTTTTATTATCGGAGTATTAATCGGAATAATTATATCGGCTCCTATGGGGCCGATAGGGATCTTATGTGTCCAGCGCACGCTAAATAAAGGGCGCTGGCACGGATTCTTTTCCGGAGTAGGAGCCGCATTCTCCGATCTTATATATGCAGCCATCGTAAGTTTAGGTATGGGAATCGTAACAAACTTCGTAGAAACCAATCATGATATACTACAAATTGCAGGAAGTGCTCTACTTCTGTTCTTCGGAGCTTATACTTATCGATCCAATCCGGCTAAAAATTTAAAAAGACCTAAAGAAGGGAAAAGTTCATACACGCAAGATACCATAACCGCCTTTCTCCTTACTCTTTCCAATCCTCTTATCATATTTATACTAATGGGATTTTATGCCCAATTCGGATTTTTCAGCAAAGTTGAGAATATTTACTTCCTGATTATCGGCTTAATCGGAGTATTTGCAGGAGCTATTCTTTGGTGGTTTATTATAACTTCGCTCGTGGCCAAGCTAAGAAACGTCATCAATGTAAGAGGACTTGGAATCCTCAACAAAATATCCGGGTCGGTTATCATGCTAATCTCCGTAAGTCTCATCCTACATGCCTTGATGACTATGTATAACGAAAACCCCTTAGTTTTGTTATATTTAAACCGGATTTGATCCAATTTTCAAGTTCTCCAAACAGGTCGTCGCCTTTATTTGGCATTCGTTTTATCAAAACAAAAATCATCGAAAAAAGATAGTATAACTTTACTCAAGTTATAGTAAAACTTCGTTCAAGTTATAGTAGAACTTCACCCAAGTTATAGTAAAACTTTTATCAAGTAATTAGGAAACTTTCATCCGAAGAGATGATAGTA
>JAJDGO010000041.1 GCA_030265685.1 Bacteroidales bacterium OttesenSCG-928-M11 | reverse complement strand
ATAAACGAACGTATTTTCGAACTCGACCCGAGAGTTGTGAAAGTGAACGCTTCTATTGTAGATTCTACTTCTTATATACTATATTTTAACTCAGAAGGTTTGCTTTGTCATGAAATAAGACCAATGGCTATTATGTCGGGCTCGTGTATTATGCAGGAAGGAGAACGGACAGAGAGTGGAAGTTGTTCGAGAGCTGCGCGAAAAGATACTTCTTTTCTGACAAATGATTTGGTAGAAGAGATCGCTCAAAACGCAATAAGCCAAGCTTCTATTATGTTTAATGCCATAAAACCCAAAGGAGGTGAACTTCCTGTTGTGATGGCTGCGGGAGGTTCTGGTATTTTATTGCACGAAGCAATAGGACATGCTTTCGAGGCCGACTTTAATCGGAAAAATACGTCCATATTTTCGGATAAACTGGGCAAGTTAGTTTGCAATAAAAATATTAATGTTGTCGACGACGGAACAATTAAATACGACAGAGGATCTGTAAACTTCGACGATGAAGGAGTAGAAGGACAAAAGACTTATATTGTAAAAGATGGAATCTTAACCTCTTACTTACACGATAGGATAAGTGCAAAATATTATAATGTAGCACCAACCGGCAACGGTCGTAGAGAATCGTTTCGAAGTATTCCTATTCCTCGTATGAGAAGTACCTATATGGAGAACGGAAACTATTCGCAAGATGACCTGATTTCTAGTGTAAAAAATGGAATCTTTGTTGATACCTTTACAAATGGACAAGTACAAATCGGGGCAGGAGATTTTACTTTTTTTGTCAAGTCGGGGTATCTGATCGAGAATGGAAAACTTACAACCCCTATAAAAGATATTAATATTATCGGCAACGGACCAAAGGCTTTGGCAGATATAACCATGATTGGCAACAATCTAAAGATAGATCAATCGGCATGGACTTGTGGAAAAGATGGACAAGGTATGCCTGTTTCGCAAGGATTACCGTCGGTTTTAGTAAAACAATTAACAGTAGGAGGGGAGTAATATGATAACACGAGAAAATAAAGACTTGGCAGATTGGGCTTTGGAGTATGCTTTGAAAAATGGATGCTCGGATGCCCGCATAATTATATACACAGGCACAAACAATAGCTTTGATTTTCGCGATACAAAGTTGGATAAATTGGAGCAATCTTCAGAAAACCGGATGGGATTTCACTTGTATGTAGACGGACGATTTGCATCTTATTCTACCAATCGTTTAGAACGTCAGGAATTAGAAAAATTTATCTTGCAAGGAATCGAAATAACTCGTTATTTGGCCAAAGACGAATTTCGCAAGTTACCCGACTCTTCCCGTTACTACAAAGGCAATGGCGATGATTTAGACTTATTTGATAGAAAAATAGATTCTGTTTCTGTAGACGAGAAATTAGATTTGTTGAAAGAAAGCATAAATGAAGTTTACGAAACAGATAGTCGGATTATATCAATCTCGGCCGGTTATGAAGACGGAATAAACTCGGCTTATGTCGTAAATAGCAAAGGATTTAAAGGAGAAAGCGAACGAACTTACTATAATATTGGCGTTTCTGTTTCGATGCAAGGAGAAGGTGATGCACGTCCTTCTGATTCTTGGTATGAGTCGTCTATTTCCTTTGACAAACTTAAAAAGAAAGGTGTCGGAAAAACAGCTTATGAGCGAACACTTCGTAAGCTGGGTCAAGAAAAAATAGAAAGTGGAGTCTATACAATGATTGTAGATAATCTTACGGTTTCGCGTCTTTTTTCTCCAATTATATCAGCTATCTATGGAAGTTCTATTCAACAGAAACATTCTTTCTTGATTAACAAGAAAGAAGAAAAAGTCCTTTCTGAGAAAATAACCGTAATAGATGATCCACATATCAAAAATGCACGAGGAGCAAGATGGTTCGACAGCGAAGGAGTTGCCACTCGAAAAATGAATGTTTTCGAGAAAGGTGTATTAAAAACCTATTATATCGACACCTATTATGCCGGAAAATTGGGAATGGAACCAACGATTGATTCTCCTTCTATTTTGTTTTTCGAATTGGGAAACAGGAACTTCGACGAAATGTTAGCATCTATCGATAAAGGTATTTGGGTAACCGGCTTTAATGGAGGAAATAGTAATTCGACAACCGGCGACTTTTCTTTCGGAATAGAAGGATTTCTTGTAGAGAAAGGTAAAGCTACTAAGCCATTGAATGAAATGAACATCACCGGAAATCTACTCACTCTTTGGCAAAATATAGAAGAAGTCGGAAACGATCCTCGTCCGGAATCTTCGTGGAGAATACCATCTATCGTTTTTGATAAAGTAAGTTTCAGCGGAAAATAATAATACTTACTCCATCTTATACTCTATTTAAAAACTTTTCTGTACAGAGAATATATATTTTCTGTACAGAAAAGTTTTATTATCTGTACAGAAAAGTTTCGAGTTGTTGTATTTTTCGGACAAACAAATAAGGATACCTAAAAAAACTAAACCTCCCAATGCCGGAAGGTTTAGTCAAAACAAAACAATATATTTGAAAAGGGTTTGGAAGTTTTTGTTTTTAGTTGTTCATTTTATTGAACAAGTTGTACTTACGGACAATTAACAACCGTGAAGTCGATGGTTTGCGTTTTGCCGGAAGCGTCGGTTACGATAAGCGTCTGAAATGATTCGTCGGTAGTTCCTGTTCCGATTTCTAAAGTATACGCTCCGTTTGCTGATTTGAATTTTTCCGGATACATTTTTGCTTCACTTCCGCTCTTGTGTTTGTATTCAACTTTGAACGGTTCGTTTGCATCGTCGAAAGGTTTTCCTCCTTTGATGGTCAAAGTAATTGAACCTCCGTCGCACGATTCCGTATCACTTAGAGAAATAGAGAAACTATCGTCTCCGGCAGATTCCGGATTTGCTTCGTAGTTGCTTGTTTGATCGACCAACTGAGTAATTTTTACGTTTACATCCGAACCGGAATATGAGATAGCATATTGTTTCTTATTGTCGTAATCGGAATGTACATGACCGGAACTAAAGTCTGAACCTGGATTGCTGCCAAAGTATTTGATAATTTCTTTTGCCAAGTCGCCTGTCTTTTCGCTTTTAAGTAGGCTCACTTTATAAGTTATAATGTAGTTTTGAACCGGATGATCGTTGTTGAATATGTAATTGTACGACCACCAACCATTCGAAACTTTTTTCCAAGGATATTCTTCTGCATACAATTCGTAATTAATAAAGTCATCGATACGTCCTTTTTTTAGCAAAACTTTGGATTTGCTGTATTTAGAGAACTTATCTTCTGTTAGACCATACTTTTCCATTACCGATTTTATAGGAGCAAGATACAAATCACCATCAATATATTCGTTATTTACTAATGTGGATAAAGTCGAAATAGAGGCTTCGGTATCGAAATAATCCGTAATTGTTTTTTCCGGATTCAAATAACCTTCGAAAGCATAATATAAAAAGTCGGAAGAAACATCTTCATACATTGGATTAACAATGTATTTTCCTTTCTTATCTATTAAACCATATTTCCCGTTTAATTCGATAATTGCCACATTGTTATCAATGAAAGAAGTAGCTTGGTCAAATTGGTAGGGGATAGTTAATTTACCTTTCTTGTCGGTATATCCTTTTTTTCTTCCTTTTTCTATTAATGCCAAGTCGTTTTCTAAGAAAAGATGGGCATTGTCGAACTGAGGAACGATAGAACTTTCGCCTTTTTTATTGCACCATCCTGATTGACGATCTTCACGATATAGGAATTTATCACCATCGGGAGCAATAAATTGATAGCGAGGATTGATAACATATTCACCTTTTTTGTTGATTATTCCCCATTCGCCCATCTTTACGGCAAATAGATCTTCGTTTCCGGTAATAAGTATTTCGTCGAATTGAGGGTTTACAATGATTTTGCCCGATTTATCAATAAGACCGTAATTGAAATCGCTTTCGTATTTGGCAACTCCATGTCGGAAGAACCCGATTTCATTTTCGGTTGGTTCGATAACTACCTTTCCTTTTTTATTGATAACACCATAAAGACGATTACCTTCTTCGTCGAATTTTTCGAAAGTTGCTAAACCTTCACGAAAATCCATTACGGAATAGATACCTTCCAACGAGAACAATGTCTTTCCTTTCGTATTAATTGCCTCAATACATCCGTTTGGTTTTGTAACCCAAGCAATTCCTTCGCTAAAATTCTCAGCTTTGCTGAATTGAGGTTCTATAACTACCTTCCCTTTCTTGTTGATATATCCATAAAGAGAAGATTCGTAGTCGTAAAAATAAGCCAACCCATCGGAAAAGTAAGAAGCTTTTTTATCTTCTAATTCTAAAACTGTTTTCCCTTTTTGATTGATATAAATAAACTTTCCGTCGTTTGTTTCGACCGGAATCATATTTGTATCAATTCCTTCGCCTCCTCCGCCACAAGAAAATAGTACGGCGCAGAGTAATAATACTGAAAATAAATTTAAATGTTTCATACAATTAATAAGTTATATATAATGTTAGATTCCTTGATAAATTCTCATGTCTTTTACTTCTAATTCTTTTACCTTGTTATTCTCATCAATTCCCCAAGATTGAATAACATTGTAGGTGTAGTCTTCGTATTCTTCTTCGGGAAGAAGGTAGCGAACAAGGGAAAATGCATTTATCCATGTCCCATTTTGTTCTGTTGTTCCGAATGTTAAGTATGTTTTTTCTTCAAAGTCGGCATCGTTGAAAGTAAAAACATCTGTGATGATTGACGTATTGTTTTCTTCTTTTTCGATAAAAATCAAATAACAATCATCACTTCTTAAAACTTCAAATCCACTTACCCCACCATACCAAGGCGAAAAACCGCTAAAATCTTCCGTTTCGAAAACTTTCGAACGTTCCATACCAATGTATTTATTATACTTATCGGTATGGCTTGGGGATAGCTTCTTATAATTGTTTATGTTGGTACTTAATGTTATGGGTTCAATAATTATTTCTACGTTCCGTCCTCTGTAAGAAATAGCATAAGCTAAGTTTCCTTTTTGAATATGATAGTATCTTCTCTCGCTTAGATCTTCGCTTTCTTCTTTTTTATCAAAGCTGCATAAAATATCGCGCACTATTTCGCTGGTTCTATCCTCTTTTAATAAATTAATTTCATAGTTTAATACATAAGTTTTAGCCGGTGTTTCTTTTTTGAAAGTTGAACTGCTATACCAATTACCTCCTTTTTTCCAAGGATTGCCTAATATTGAAAACTTATAACTAATATCCGAATTAAGTTTTCCTTCTTTTAGCAAATGAGCGTTTGAACTTTGAGAGAAGTTGTATTGGTTTTTTTTATAATGATCCATAATATCACCAAATGTTGCATGAAAATGCAGGCCATTAATTTGTGTATTGTTTACCATTTTATTTAAGAAACCGACCGCTTTCTGAGTATCGAAAAAATTAGTATAAACTCGATCCGTAACAATTCCGTTATTCATGAGCGAAGTAACAAATTCATCGTCTACACCTTCGTACATAGGATTGATGATGTATTTTCCTTTTTTATCAATAAGTCCGTATTTGTCGTTGATACTAACGATTGCAACCTTATTATCTATAAAAGGATGTATTCCATCAAATTGGAAAGGAATTTCAAGAATCCCTTTTTTATTGACATAACCAAACTTGTTTCCATTTTTTACAGGAGCTAAATCGTTATTTTGAAACAAGAATGCATTGTCGAACTGAGGAGTAATTACATTTTTTCCATCCTTATCGCACCAACCTATTTTATTATCTTCGTCGATAAACAAAAATAAGTTGCCGTCGGGAATAATCATTTTGAATCGAGGATTAATAACAAATTCTCCCTTTTTATTAATAATTCCCCATTGATCTCCCATCTCTACGGCAGCATAACCGTTTGAAGAAAAATTTTCGGCGCTACTAAATTGACAGTTAATTGCTATTTTCCCAGTTTTATCTATATACCCTTTATCATAAGATTCTTGATTTACATAAACCGCCAATCCTTCTGAAAAATGATCTTCTATTCTGTTGGGAGATGGTTCGATAATTATTTTACCTTTTTTGTCTACAACTCCATATAGATGATTCCCTTCGTCATCTAATTTTATAAAAACAGAAACTCCCTCGTTAAAAGAATTTGCATAATAAGCTCCTTCTAACACGAATAACGATTTTCCGCTCGTATTGATAGCTTCCGGATGTCCGTTTTCCCGAGTAACCCAAGCAATTCCTTCCGAAAATAAAGAATAAGATTTGAATTCGGGCTTGATTACAAATTTCCCTTTTTTGTTTATAAAGCCAAACGAATTAACTTCATAGTCTCGTTCGACAGCTTTACCGTCGGAAAATGTTCCTTTTGCATTTTCTGATTCCAAAACAGTTTTTCCACTTTGATTGATATATACATATTTTTCACCATCATAGAATGGAATCATGTTTTTATCAACACCTTCGCTTCCGCCACCACAAGAAAATAATATACCACAGAGTAGTAATACAGAGAATAGTTTTAGATGTTTCATAAGATTAGAATTAATTTAATTCGATAGTTTTCCTTTTTTTTAATAATCCGCTTTTAACTTCCTATTTTTAGTTAACAAATACTTAACGAAGCTAAAAGCGGATTGTTGTATAAAGCTTATTTTTTTATTACTTTAAAAGTTTTTTCTCCCATTGTTGTACTTAAACGTATGATATAAGTACCCTTAGGGTAAGAAGAAAACGCTATTTGAATCACCGATTGATCAGGAGTTTTTTCCATGTAAACGGCTTGACCGTTTTCATTAAACACTCTTATCAAATCAATAGTCAAATCATAGTTCTTAATAAATAGTTCATTAACAACAGGATTTGGGAAAACTGAGATGTCGGACTGAGGAGAATCGATAGCAGAACCGTCCATAATGGTGAATGTATGTTCTCCAAATTTTGTCCATTGACCTTTTTTATCCAAACCTCTTAAATAAATGGTATGATCTCCATTGTTTAAATGATTCAAGTCGGCAGTAAAATCGATCGTCGCTTGGTATGGATTGTACGAAAACTCGGTTCCTTTTCCTAAGCCTAAGTCTGTATCGAAATAGTATTCGGCATAAGTTATCTCCGGAGAGAAATCTTCCGGGAATACCATAATATATAATGGGCGACTCATTACTTGCGACCATTGTCCATACTTGTTTAAAGCTCTAACATACAAGGTATGGAATCCTCGATCGATACTACTTAAATCAATATTATAAGCATATTCCGTGTCATGAGATTCTATTTCCAGAGCATAAGCTTCTTTGTATCCCGGATCTTTATCAAAGAAATATTCCATATACTCAATTTCGTTTGACTCTTCTTTAGGTAAACTTGTCTTTACGAAAGGACGAGATTGAGTAACTGACCAACCAAAACTGTTCTTGGCACGCACATAAAGAGTATGAAAACCATCACTAAGATTTTGAATCGGAGCATTAAATGTAAGCGATTGGAATATCTTTCCATCTATTTCTTCTTCCGATTGAGAAATTCCGGCCTTGTTTCCTAAGCCAAATCCAGGATCTGTGTCGTAGAAATATTCTATAACATGGATGGCTGGTCCTCTATTAACGGTAAATACACAGCTTGCTTTTTTGTTTCCGTCTTCTGTTGTAATAGAAATAGTGGTAGTTCCTGCTGCCAATGCTTTTACTAATCCGTCTTCAACCGAAGCAACTTCTTTATTACTACTGTTCCAGGTGACATTTTTGTTGGATGCATCTTCCGGAGTAATCGTATAAGTTAGTTGTTCGATTTCGCCGATTAATAAACTACTTTCGGTTTTATTCAAAACAATACTAACAACTGCGGTTGGAACTACTGTTACTATGCAGTTTGCTGTTTTGTTTCCATCTTCTGTTGTAATTGTAATCGTGGCAGTTCCAATAGCTAATGCTGTAATTAAACCATCTTGTACCGAAACAATATTAGAATTGCTGCTGCTCCAAGTTACTTTCTGATTGGTTGCATTGCTTGGAGTGATAGAATAAGTAAGTTGTTCGGTAGCGTTTAGGGATAAATTGATCGCAGTCTTGTTGAGAACGATAGTAGAAACCGTAATCGGATCGACAGTTACGATACAACTTGCCGTTTTATTCCCATCTTCTGTTGTAACAGTAACGGTAGTTGTTCCGACTGTTAAGGCAGTAATTAAACCATCTTGCACAGAAGCTACATTAGTATTACTACTACTCCACGATACATTTTGATTAGTTGCATCAGTTGGGTTGATAGAATAAGTAAGTTGTTCGGTATTTCCGATTAATAGATTAGCTGTTGTTTTATTCAGATCAATACTTATTACCGAAATAGGATTAACAGTAATCGTACAACTTGCTGTTTTGTTTCCATCTTCTGTTGTAACTGTAATAATTGAAGTTCCAACACTTAATGCAGTAACCAATCCTTTTTCTACGGAAGCAACTTTTGTATTGCTACTACTCCACGATACATTCTGATTGGTAGTATTAGTTGGAGTGATTGTAAAAGTCAGTTGCTCGGTAGATCCTAATTGTAGACTACTTGTTGTTTTATTTAGGCTAATGTTAGTTGCTGCAATAGGATTAACCGTAACTAAACAGGTCGCTTTTTTACTTCCGTCTTCCGATGTAACCGTAATAGTTGTTGTTCCTAAAGTTAATGCGGTAACTAAACCATTTTCTACTGTGGCAACCGCAGGCTTGCTACTGCTCCAAGTTACTTTCTGATTAGTTGCATTACTAGGAGTAATGGTATAAGATAGTTGTTCGGAAGAACCCAAGAAAAGCGCAGTTTCTGTTTTATTCATTGCGATATTTGTCACGGCAACCGGATTAACGGTAACAATACAAGTCGCCGTTTTATTTCCTTCCAAAGTAGTTGCCGTAATAGTTGCTGTTCCGACAGCTAATCCTTTTACTAATCCGTTTTCTACCGATGCAACTTCCGGGTTATTGCTGCTCCAAATGACATTTTTATTAGATGCATTGTCCGGAGTTATCGTATAAGTCAACTGTTCTTCTGAACCCAAATCAAGATTTGTCTTGGTTTTGTTCATCACAATACTTGTTACCGGAACTCCGGCAACGTAATAAGTATAACGAGTTCCTTTAGCAGTTCCGTTTGTTTGTTCTAATACTATAACATCTCCCTCAACTATATTTTTGGTATAAGTAGTCCCGATGGTGACTTTTCCGTTCGAAGACGAGAAAGTTGTTTTAGAAACATTGTTGATATATAGTCTAAATGTATTATTTGTAGTAAATAAACCGGTTGAGTGGTTGTAACGACTGATATTATGTAAAGATAATATCAAACTGGCTGACGGATTAACTAAAATAGTTCCTTCATCAAATACCTGACTTTCTACATTTAAATTAATAGAAGAGGGTAGGGAAGCTCCCAATGTTTTAATAGAATTTCCTTTTAAATTCAAAGTAGTCAGATTAGGTAAGTTCTCTATTATGTCGGCAGGAATACTATCTTTCAAATTATTGTTGGGTAGTACTAATCCTGTTACGCGTCCTTCGCCGAATTTAACACCTTTCCAGTCATTTACCGTTGCGATTGAATTTAAGTTCCAAATAGAATCGCTCGCCAAAGTACTTGTCCAATTATTTCCGGAAGTTGAATTATAGAATGTAGCCAAAGCATCGAACTCACTTTCTAAGAATAATGGAACAATCTTGAAGCTTTCTGTTGCCGTTGCACTCCATTTTCCTTGCGTATCGCGAAAGTGAATGTGGAAAGTATGTGATTCTCCTTCCGTAAAATTAATAGGAAGTATATACTTTTCTTTTAATTCGTATGGAGAAACAGGGCTTGGCAGATTAACAGTTATACGTTCATCATACTTGTAATCGTACCAATAACTATAAGCATCAATTTTGTTGTCGCCGATAGGAGTAAAAGTATTAACATAAATAGTTTGAGATTGTACTCCCGACCAATTACCTTGTTTATCTTTGGCTCGGAAGTTGATGATATAAATGCCTTCCGAAAGATTATTCAGGTCAAAACCATTGGTAATGGCAAATGTTTTTCCGCTTGTTGTTGTTGAAACCCGGTTGGAAAAATCGCCATTTATCCAATATTCATAAGTTATTATTTCATTGTTTGTTCCAAATGGTGCTGTGTTCTTGTAGAACACTTGACTATGTACAGAACTATATGTATCACGTGCGTCTTTTGTTCGAATATGTAATATATGAATCCCATCCGATATGGAGCTTAAGTCCATGTCACTTATAGAAGCAATGCCTCCTGAAAGTTTTCCGGATATACGATTTGTAAAATCATTATCGATCCAGTATTCGTATTTAGTCATCGTATTATTTCCGCTTCCTATCGATGCCGGCTTATAAAATACCTGACTATGTACGATACTCCAAAGATCATTATCCTTTGCTCTTATATGTACTTTGTGTATTCCCGCCGTTAAGTGGGATGAATTTAGTTCTTTTAGTTGAACTTGCTGACTTCCGCTTACTGTTTGAGTCGTTTTATTTGAGAAGTCGTCGTTAAACCAGTATTGAACTGTTTTCATCTGCCCGAAAGCGACATTCGAAAAGATATAAAAAGAGGCAAGGATAAGAAATATTATTTTTTTTCTCATCTCCTTTTTATTAATTGGTTAACGATCTTGAGCTTCAACGATTATATTTACCGGCAACTTACCTGTTGCATCTGTTTCCGGAGAAATAGAAATCAAAGAAAAGTTAGGAGTAAGTGGTAATCTATTTTCTTTAAAAGGGACATTTGTTCCATAAATACCAACATCTGTTCCGTCATTTCCTGCATTTTTACCGGAGCAAATGTCTTGAAGATGGTAATCTCCGGAAGAATAATCAACAAAAACATTAGCATAAGGTTCGCGAATTATCTCGTTGTTAAAAGAATTGTTATCTGAGGCATTAGTACTTGGGTAACCTCCTACCCAAAGATTGTTGGAATAAGAGTTATTGGTTCCATATACAGTAATGTTTGCATTCGTAACACTTGTACTTACCATGTAGATATTGTTTCTTAATGTAGAGTTATCGTAGTAATAATAACTATAATCAGGACTCTTTTTAAATATACAATTATAAACCGTTGCACCTCTTAGGCGATACCAATTTCTAAAAATACATTTAGAAAAAATACAACTCAAACCATTTCCAACAGATGATAAATAACCGGAATCATTAGAGTAAATGTCATAAAACTCACACTCTGTAATGATATTATTATTACCAGCTCCGTAAAAATAGGAAGTACCATTCATTGTACAACGGGAAACAATACAGTTGGAAACATTGTCTAAACGGAAATTGCTATCAAATCTAATGCCGGTTATTAAAGATCCGTTTGCATCTTTTCCTATAACTAAAGTTCCATCTGTCAAAATAGTTGAGTTGGCTCCATTCATACATCCGCCACCATAGATCGAAACTTTCTTGTTAATCATTAATAGATTGCTATAGTTATTGGTTCCGGCATATCCTTCCCAGTTATATCCTTTCAAACTATACGATCCGGGAGGCAAATATAATTTATCATTATCTTGTAATGCATCTACGGCTGATTTGATATTATTAAATACCAATGAAGTATTACTACCTCTTTCGATTACGAATACTTGTGCCTGTGCGCTAAAAGAAAGAATCAGGCATA
>JAJDGO010000040.1 GCA_030265685.1 Bacteroidales bacterium OttesenSCG-928-M11 | reverse complement strand
AGTTGTCTCAAAATGCATTTTTGAGACAACTCCTTTAGTCATATTAAAAAGGCACGATTTTTGTAGCTCAAATTAATTAATCAAGAAAATCTTAAATATATGACTGAAAAACTTTTATATAAATCGTTGCCAGTTCTTGTTATTTCTCTGATATACCGTGTTTGTACTGTCAATGTTTCTAATTGACGTTACAAGTAAGCTAAATCAACTCGAGAAATATCTTGAATAACTTAGGGTTACTTAGATAACCTATTTTTTGAATGAAATAATAAAATAAGCAATATATAAGTTACATTAAATTTATCCTTAATGAACAATAAACAAAGAATCAATTTTGCTTCGATTAAGAACCCTTATGAGTTCCCAGATTTTCTCGAAGTTCAATTAAAGTCTTTTTATGACTTTCTTCAACTGGATACTCCTCCTGAAAAACGAAAAAACGAAGGTTTATTCAAAGTGTTTGCGGAAAATTTCCCAATAGCAGACACTAGGAATAACTTTGTATTGGAATTTTTGGATTACTATGTTGATCCTCCTCGCTATACAATTGATGAATGTATTGAACGTGGACTAACTTATAGTGTTCCATTAAAAGCAAAACTAAAGTTGTACTGTACTGATCCGGATCATGAGGATTTTGATACGGTAATACAAGATGTATATCTTGGACCGATCCCTTATATGACGGAGAAAGGTACATTTGTTATTAATGGAGCCGAACGTGTTGTCGTTTCTCAGTTGCATCGCTCGCCGGGGGTTTTCTTTGGTCAAAGTCTCCATTCAAATGGAACAAAATTGTATTCTGCTCGTATTATCCCGTTCAAAGGTTCATGGATCGAGTTTGCTACAGATATTAATAATGTCATGTATGCATATATCGATCGTAAGAAAAAATTGCCAGTAACTACTCTTTTACGTGCTATAGGTTTTGAAAGTGATAAAGATATTTTAGAAATCTTTAATTTAGCAGAAGAAATAAAAGTAAACAAAACAAGCTTGAATAAAGCTATTGGCAGAAAGTTGGCTGCACGTGTTTTGAAAACTTGGATTGAAGATTTTGTAGACGAAGATACTGGAGAAGTTGTTTCTATCGAACGAAATGAAATCTTGGTTGATCGTGAAACTGTCTTAACAGAAGAATATATCCCAGAAATATTATCATCTGGGGCGCAAACTATTCTTTTGCATCGTGAAGACCAAAACTTATCTGATTATGCAATAATATATAATACACTACAAAAGGATCCGAGTAATTCAGAAAGAGATGCTGTTGTATATATATATAGACAACTCCGTAATGCCGATCCGGCAGATGATGCAAGCGCTCGCGAAGTAATTCAAAATTTATTCTTTTCAGAAAAAAGATATGATTTAGGAGAAGTAGGACGCTATCGTATTAATAAGAAGTTGAATCTTTCTACAGCAATTGATGTAAAAGTTCTTACAAAAGAGGATATTATTGAAATTATCAAGTATTTGATCGAATTGATTAATTCGAAAGCAAATGTTGATGATATTGACCACTTGAGTAACCGTCGGGTTCGTACAGTTGGCGAACAATTATATAATCAATTCGGAATAGGTTTGGCTCGCATGGCTCGTACTATTCGCGAGCGTATGAATGTTCGTGATAATGAAGTATTTACTCCAATTGATTTGATTAATGCGAAGACCATATCTTCGGTTGTAAACTCTTTCTTTGGAACAAACGCTTTGTCTCAATTTATGGATCAAACAAATCCTTTGGCGGAAATTACGCACAAACGTCGTATGTCTGCTTTAGGACCTGGTGGTCTTTCCCGCGAACGTGCCGGATTTGAGGTTCGTGACGTTCACTATACTCATTATGGACGTTTATGTCCGATCGAAACTCCAGAAGGACCTAATATTGGTTTGATTTCATCTCTTTGTGTTTATGCGAAGATCAATGATCTTGGATTTATTGAAACTCCATATCGTAAGGTTGCCGATAAAAAAGTAGATTTATCTCAAGACGGAATCGTTTATCTAACTGCGGAAGAAGAAGAAGGCAAAATTATTGGACAAGGAAATGCACCGTTGAATGATGATGGTACATTTATCCTTAAACGTGTAAAATCACGTCAGGATGCAGATTATCCTGTTGTCGCTCCGGAAGAAGTGGAATTGATGGATGTTTCTCCAACTCAAATTGCTTCGATTGCGGCATCCTTAATTCCTTTCTTGGAACATGATGATGCTAACCGTGCATTGATGGGATCTAATATGATGCGTCAAGCAGTTCCTTTGATTCGTCCTGAAGCTCCGATTGTAGGAACAGGATTGGAAGGTCAATTGATTCGTGATTCCCGTACTCAAATTACAGCAGAAGGAGCCGGAGAGGTAGTTTATGTTGATGCTACCCGCATTGATATAAAATATGACCGAACTGAAGAAGAGGAATTTATTAGCTTCGATTCTTCGGTTAAAACATACAATATCCCCAAATTTAGAAAAACAAATCAGAATACAACTATTGACTTACGTCCTATTATCAAATTGGGCGAAAGAGTTGTTAAAGATCAAATATTAACAGAGGGTTATTCTACTGAAAAAGGCGAGCTTGCTTTGGGCCGAAACCTAAAAGTAGCTTTCATGCCTTGGAAGGGATATAACTTTGAGGACGCTATTGTTATTTCGGAACGAGTTGTTAGAGAAGATATATTCACATCTGTTCATGTGGATGAATATATCTTGGAAGTTCGAGAAACAAAACGAGGCTTGGAAGAACTAACAAATGATATTCCGAATGTAAGTGAAGAGGCTACGAAAGACTTGGATGAAAATGGTATAATTCGAGTTGGAGCTCGAGTAGAACCAGGTGATATATTAATTGGTAAAATTACACCAAAAGGAGAATCAGATCCTAGTCCGGAAGAAAAACTTCTTCGGGCAATTTTTGGAGAAAAGGCTGGTGACGTAAAAGATGCATCATTGAAAGCTTCTCCTTCCTTAAGAGGAGTTGTAATTGGACGCAATCTTTTCTCTAAAGCGGTAAAAAAAGGAAAATCTCGCTTAGCTGATAAAGCTAAATTACCTCAGTTGGATGATGAATTTTCGCATAAAATGGAGATGTTGAAGGATATTTTAGTTGATAAATTATTGACTTTAACTTCCGGAAAAACATCACACGAAGTAAAAGATTTTATGAATGTAGAGTTGATTGCCAAAGGTGCAAAATTCACTTCAGAAGATTTGAAGAAAATTGATTACTCTACAGTTCAATTAAGTAAGTGGACTTCAGATAATACGAAGAATGATCAAATAAAACAAGTAATTGCTAATTATCTGAGAAAATACAAAGAGTTGGATGCCGAATTGAAACGAGCTAAGTTTGACTATACTATTGGAGATGAACTGCCAACAGGTATTATTCAAATGGCTAAAGTATACGTTGCTAAAAAACGTAAGCTTCAAGTTGGTGACAAAATGGCCGGACGACATGGAAACAAAGGTATCGTTTCTCGTATTGTTCGCGATGAAGATATGCCTTTCTTGGAAGATGGAACAATTGTAGATATTGTACTGAATCCTCTTGGTGTACCTTCTCGGATGAACTTGGGACAAATCTTTGAAACTGTTCTTGGTTGGTCTGGTAAAAACTTAGGATTGAAGTTTGGTACTCCAATTTTTGACGGAGCATCATTAGAGGACTTAAATCAATGGTCTGATAAAGCAAATATACCGAGATCCGGTAAAACATATTTACATGATGGAGGTACAGGTGAACGTTTTGATCAGCCGGCAACTGTAGGTGTTATCTATATGTTGAAACTTGGTCACATGGTTGATGACAAAATGCATGCTCGTTCTATTGGTCCATATTCGTTGATTACTCAGCAACCTCTTGGAGGTAAAGCTCAATTTGGAGGACAACGTTTCGGAGAAATGGAGGTTTGGGCACTTGAAGCATTTGGTGCATCATATATTCTTCAGGAGATACTTACCATAAAATCAGATGATGTGGTAGGTCGTGCAAAAGCTTATGAAGCTATCGTTAAGGGCGAACCAATGCCAACTCCGGGAATACCGGAATCTTTGAATGTATTATTACATGAGATGAATGGTTTAGGTTTAAGTGTGACTCTTGAATAAATTAAGACAAAAAAACATTTGATATATTATGGCTTTTAGAAAAGAAACGAAACAAAAACACAGTTTTTCTAAAATATCTATTGGTTTAGCTTCTCCAGATGAAATATTAGCTCAATCCAGTGGAGAAGTCTTGAAACCTGAAACAATTAATTATCGTACATATAAACCGGAAAGAGACGGATTATTTTGCGAACGAATTTTTGGACCAGTAAAAGACTTCGAATGTCATTGCGGTAAATACAAAAGAATTCGCTATAAAGGAATCGTTTGCGATCGTTGTGGTGTCGAAGTTACAGAAAAGAAAGTTCGTCGCGAACGCATGGGGCATATACAGCTCGTTGTTCCTGTTGCGCATATTTGGTATTTCCGTTCTTTGCCGAATAAAATTGGTTATCTTTTGGGATTGCCAACTAAAAAACTAGATTTGGTTATTTATTACGAGCGTTATGTTGTCATTCAACCAGGAACAACAGGACGTGAAGTGTATGAACTTTTAACAGAGGAAGAATATTTAGAAATATTAGATACTCTTCCACAAGGTAATCAACAATTAGATGATACTGACCCAAATAAGTTTATTGCTAAAATGGGGGCAGAGGCTATCTACGATTTACTTGCTCGTTTAGATTTAGATGAATTGTCTTATGATCTTCGTCATAAAGCAAATACAGATACTTCTCAACAGCGTAAAAACGAAGCTCTTAAACGTTTACAGGTTGTTGAATCTTTCCGTCAATCAAAAGGAAAGAATCGTCCGGAATGGATGATTGTAAAAGTAGTTCCGGTTATCCCTCCCGAGTTGCGTCCTTTAGTACCTCTTGATGGTGGACGTTTTGCTACTTCGGATTTGAATGATTTATACCGTCGTGTAATTATTCGTAATAATCGTCTTAAAAGACTAATTGATATTAAGGCTCCGGAAGTGATTTTGCGTAATGAAAAACGGATGCTTCAAGAGTCTGTCGATTCATTATTCGATAATTCACGTAAATCTAGCGCTGTAAAAACAGACGCTAACAGACCTTTGAAATCTTTATCCGATAGCTTAAAAGGAAAACAAGGTCGTTTCCGTCAAAATCTATTAGGAAAGCGTGTCGATTATTCTGCTCGTTCGGTTATTGTCGTTGGTCCTGAGTTAAAGATGCACGAATGTGGTATTCCTAAAAATATGGCGGCCGAGCTTTATAAACCGTTTATTATTCGTAAACTAATTGATCGTGGCATTGTCAAAACCGTTAAGTCAGCAAAGAAAATTGTTGATAGAAAAGATCCGGTAGTTTGGGATATTTTAGAGCATGTAATGAAGGGACATCCAGTTATGTTAAACCGTGCTCCGACTCTTCACCGTTTAGGTATCCAAGCTTTTCAACCAAAAATGATTGAAGGTAAAGCAATTCAATTGCATCCACTTTCTTGTACAGCTTTTAATGCAGACTTTGATGGTGACCAAATGGCGGTTCACCTGCCTTTAGGAAATGAAGCTATATTGGAAGCTCAAATGTTAATGTTGGCTTCTCATAATATATTAAATCCTGCTAATGGAGCTCCTATTACAGTTCCTTCTCAGGACATGGTTTTAGGTTTATATTATATTACCAAATTGCGTGAAGGAGCTCTTGGTGAAGGGTTGATTTTCTACGGACCGGAAGAGGCAATTATTGCTTATAACGAAAAGAAAGTAGATATTCATTCCAAAATTAAGATCTATGTAGAAGATTTTGATGATAATGGAAACTTCACAAAAGTATTACGCGAAACATCCGTGGGACGTGTGATGGTTAATGAGTTTGTTCCCAAAGAAGTTGGTTTTATTAATGAAATCCTTTCAAAGAAATCATTGAGAGACATCATTGGTAAAGTGATTAAAGTTTGTGGAGTTGCTCGTACTGCTCAATTCTTGGATGATATCAAAAATTTAGGTTATACGATGGCATTCAAAGGAGGATTGTCGTTTAACTTAGATGATATTATTATCCCTCGAGAAAAAGAAGAACTTGTTTCAAAAGGTTATGATGAAGTAGAAGAAATTATGTCTACTTATAATATGGGATTCATAACTAATAATGAACGTTATAATAAAATCATTGATATTTGGACTACGGTAAATAATAAGTTGTCTAATATATTAATTAAACAATTACGTGAAGACGATCAAGGTTTCAATTCTGTTTATATGATGTTGGAATCAGGAGCTCGGGGTTCTAAAGCTCAGATTAGTCAGCTTTCCGGTATGCGGGGTTTGATGGCAAAACCACAAAAAGCAGGAGCAGAAGGTGGTCAGATTATTGAAAACCCGATCTTGTCAAACTTTAAAGAAGGACTTTCTGTGTTAGAGTACTTTATCTCTACTCACGGTGCTCGTAAAGGTTTGGCGGATACTGCGTTGAAAACAGCTGATGCCGGATATTTAACTCGTCGTTTGGTTGACGTTTCTCACGATGTGATTATCAACGAGGAAGACTGTGGTACTTTGCGTGGATTGATTGCTACGGAATTAAAGAATAATGAAGAAGTAGTTGCTTCTCTTTATGAAAGAATATTGGGTCGTATTTCCGTACACGATATTTACCATCCTATCGAAGGAACTCTACTGGTTGCTTCGGGACAAGAGATTACAGAAGAAGTTGCTGAGAAAATTCAAAATTCTCCAATAGAAAGAGTTGAGATACGTTCGGTATTGACTTGTGAGTCTAAAAAAGGAGTTTGCGCCAAATGTTATGGTCGTAGTTTAGCTTCAAATAAAATGGTTCAAAAAGGTGAAGCTGTTGGTGTTATTGCTGCACAGTCAATCGGAGAACCGGGAACTCAGTTGACTTTGCGTACATTCCACGTTGGGGGTATCGCTTCCAATATTGCAACTGAAAGTCAATTCGTTTCAAAATATGACGGTATTCTTGAAATTGATGAATTAAGAACTGTTGATTCTGCTGATGAACTTGGTAAAGCACAGAAGATAGTAGTTAGCCGTCTTTCTGAAATGCGTGTTATTGATCCGAATACAGGAATTATATTAGCAACACACAATATTCCTTATGCATCTAAATTATTCTTTCAATCGGGAGATACAATTAAGAAAGGCGATATAGTTATCGAGTGGGACCCATTCAATGCTGTTATTGTGGCAGAATTTTCGGGAAATCTGAAATTCGAAAACTTCGTAGAAAATGGTACTTATAAAGTCGAATATGATGAGGTATCAGGATTGAAAGAAAAAGTAATTATAGAATCTCGCGACAGAACAAAAGTTCCGGCTGCTCAGATTGTTGATGCTGATGGAACTGTTTTGAAAACATACAACTTGCCTCTTGGTGCTCACATTGTTAAAGATGAAAGCGATGAAATCAAACCGGGTGAAGTTATTGTTAAGATACCACGTGCTGTAGGAAAAACAGGTGATATTACCGGAGGTCTTCCGCGTGTTACCGAATTATTCGAAGCTCGTAACCCGTCTAATCCGGCTGTTGTTTCGGAAATTGATGGAGAAGTTTCTTTCGGTAAGATCAAGAGAGGTAACCGTGAAATTATTGTTACTTCTAAGACCGGAGAATATAAAACTTATCTTGTTCCATTATCAAAACAAATTCTAGTACAAGAGAACGATTATGTTCGGGCAGGTACTCCATTGTCTGATGGAGCAATTACTCCGGCAGATATTTTGGCTATTAATGGTCCTACTGCGGTTCAAGAATATATCGTAAATGAAGTACAAGATGTTTACCGCCTACAAGGAGTGAAAATCAATGATAAACACTTCGAAGTGATTGTTCGTCAAATGATGCGTAAAGTAGAAATTGTTGAACCGGGAGATACTCGTTTCCTTGAACAACAGTTGGCCGACAAGCATCAAGTAATGGAAGAAAACGATCGTATTTGGGGTAAAAAAGTTGTAATGGATGCAGGAGATTCTCCTAACCTAAAACCAGGACAAATTGTTACAGCTCGTAAACTTCGTGATGAAAATTCGGCATTGAAACGTCGTGATATGAAATTAGTTGAAGTTCGTGATGCTATTCCTGCAACTGCAAGACAAATGCTTCAAGGTATTACTCGTGCTGCACTTCAAACAACCAGCTTTATGTCGGCCGCTTCTTTCCAAGAAACGACAAAAGTGTTGAACGAAGCTGCTATACAAGGAAAAGTAGATCGTTTAGAAGGTATGAAAGAAAATGTTATTTGTGGACATTTGATTCCAGCCGGTACAGGATTGAAAGAATATGAAAAAATCATAGTCGGAAGTAAAGAAGACTTCGAACGTGCTCAAGCAGCTTCGGCTCGTAGTCGTACATTCGAAACTATGCCTATTACTCATAACGAAGATTGATTTTAATGAGAGAATAATAAACCTCTCTTAATGAATGATAAGAAGAAGGTATCTCGTAAGGGATACCTTCTTTGTTTTTGGTAAAATATAAATATTTTTCTCTTATTCTTTTTCTGTCACTTCATCAATTGATATGACTGATAATCTATTAAATCGATCTTCCTTGATTTGTTGCTTCTCAAAAGGAAGTTCTGGTTTTTTAGTAGTATTTTCTTCTTCGATCTTTTGTTTATTTATAAATATTTTTTTCTATTTCCTGTTTGCTCTTTTTCCATTTTTTTTCTATCACTATCACGGCGAGTAGACTGTAAGAGAATTTCTGTTTTGTTTTCTCCGGTTATTTCATTCGTATTTTCTTCTTTGTTGTACCAAAGGACTTCTTTGAAGTCAGTTAAATATTTATTAAAATTTTTAGCTCCGTCTTCTGTCATGACAAAATAAAGAAAGATATCCAATCCGTTTTTCCCAAAAACAATAACACGGGTAGAAGAATAGATATCCTGACATTTTTTGCCCTCCATATTAAATGGGTAACTTACCATATAATCTGCATTAAACATCACTTTGGCACTATCTGCCGGATAATAGGTTAACATCATTTTCATATCTTCTATTTCTCTCTCAGAAGGAGAAGCTCCTTTTTTTCCATATCCGAGATTCCTTTTGATTCGTTTAAAAGAAAGGTTTGTTGATTCTCCAAATAATTCTGGATTATCCTCGATTAATTTTCCATAACGTACTTGATTAGCTCCAGACGCGTAAACAAAAACATTGCATTGTCCATCCGAATGAATAAATTTAGCATCCAATAGACCCCACCTCCACAAAGGACAAGATTTTTCATCACAAGCATATTCCATTCGATTGTTTTTGAAATTAGAAAGGGAATATTGCTCACTGGGGTTCAACGAGACATTCATTAATTCTAACTTTTCATAAACAATAGGACGTGCCTCTTGGCTATTGAGATTAATAGAAAGAAATAGGAGACAGAAAAATAGAAAAAAAGGTAACCTTTTTTTATTTCTTAATATAAAATTCGAAATGTACATCTATAAAACAAGAAATTACTTAATATTTACATAAAACCCATTAGATGCATTTATATCAAGAGCTGATAAGGTAATATACTCATTGTGTTTGGGATCATAAAATTCTACATTTCCACTTCCGTCACCCCAATCATTAACAACAAGAGCATGATATTCTCCATCGTATTCATAAGGTAGAACATTTGTATCAACAACTAAAATGCTCCCAGTGTTGTAATTATCTTTATTTGTTATATAACTCGATATGTAATTTTCAAGATCAGTCTTATTTCCCGACATAATATAACCGGTGCTATCATCTTGAGGTAAACAATATTCTATCGCAAATTCTCTTCCTGCTTCTTCCGATATCTGACCCGTTTGAATATAGGCAATACATCTCCACCAACAGTCCTCTCCCCCAAGAATCTTTTTTTCTTCTCCCTTATTCAACACTTGCAACTCCTCTTGCATTGACTGCAAATCAATTTTTCTTAACGTCTTCATGATTTAAATTTTTATAAATTATTTTTTTTTATGAGATTTTTATCCATTCGAGTAGTAATAAAAACAATTCTAGGTGCTTAATAAAAAGATGAAAGTTTATGTTTATTTCTTATGAAAAGATTACAAAAGAAAGAGTAAACTTCGTCTTTTTGTAGTAGTTCTGAATCAATCCCCTTTGTCATTATTTTTTCTAATTCACTCAATAACGGATAATCTGTAGCATTATTTTTTATTAAGAAGTCAATAAGTCCTTTTTTTATTAATGAACTGGTCTTTTGTTGTTCTTCTTTTTTTATAAAGCTCACTTGATCCTTCGAAATTCTATAATATAATAATGGCTGTGATTCAATATAAAACGTACCATTACGTTTAGCAATCTCAGACCATAATTTATAATCTTCTGCATGATCATATGGTTGATACGCTAAATTATGTTTTACTAAAAAATCTCTTCGTATACAAGTTGTCGGATGAAATATGAAATTCCCTCTTAAGAAAAGAAGTAACGGGTCTTCGATTAAACCATTCAAAGAGCGGGCAATGTTTCCGGCTTGAATATCTTCTCCAAAATGAGTCATCCATGTTCCACAAACAGTTATCGATGGTTCTTCTTCCATAATAGCATGTTGTATTCTTAAACGATCAATGTGCATAACATCATCTGCATCCATTCGTGCGATATATTTGCCTTTGGCATATTGTAAGCCTTTGTTTAAAGAAACTATATAATCATGATTGTTTTGTAGAAGGAGGATTCTTTTATCATTATACGATTGGATAATATTCAATGTATTGTCGGTCGAACCATCATCAATAATAATAAATTCGAAATTGCTGTATGATTGCTTTAAGACACTATCAATTGATTCCGAAATGTATTTTTCTGCATTATATACAGGCATAACTACCGATATTTTACTCATAAGCTAGTTCTTTATAAACTTTTATTGTCTCCCGTACCATTTGTTCTGAGGTAAACTTCTCTTTATATAATTTGCGAGCATTATTTCCTAATTCAATTCGTAGCGTCTCATTCTCTATTAGTGATATAATCTTCTCTGCATACATATCCGTATCTACCCGTAATCCAAACACTTTAGAAAATAGAGTATTTACTTTTAAAGCATTCATTCCATCAGTAAACATATCATCTAAACCATCAATAGCAGTTGTTATAATGGGTAACCCGAACATAGCCATCTCTATGGCCACATAGCTGCATTGTTCTTGCAGGGAAGCAATAAGACCCATGTCACTCGAATAATAATATTCCTTAAGTGTTTCAAATGGAATTCTTCCTAGCATGTTTATAGAAACATCCGGATAATTAATTTCAATGTCGTTTTTGGTTTTTATGGAGTAGGCTCCTGCTACATTTATGTTTACCTGATATCCTTTTACGGATACTTTTCTCAATGCTTCTAAAATAAAATGAATTCCTTTGCTCTTGGAGAGAACACCTACATATAGGCAATTAAAAACACGATCTTTTTTCTTCTCTTCTTTTCTCTCTTGCTTAATATACGTGTTATATATGCCATTCGATATTACTGTTATTTTCTTTTCTGATATGCTGATTGTTCTTTTTAGAAATGTTTTAGCACAATCAGTTACACAGATAACTCTATCACAACACAGATAAGAATCTAATTCACAATTGTTGGTTATATATAAATCTTTATTTTTTACTTTACTATTAGATAGATAACTGTCAAAATATAAGTCGTTAAATACTTTTCTGTTTATATTAAATAAGTTTTTCCAGGGTATACAATGTAAGTGGGTAATGATTTTGCTGGGAGTCTGGCTCTTGATGTATAAAGCCAAATCAATTAGATTTAAAGTATGTAGATGAATTATCGCTAATTTGTCTTTATCAAATATATTTTTGATTAATTCATAAACATATTCATTGTATTTACGCATCCAATAACGCTCGCCAATAATTTCATCATGATTTATAGGGAATGGGATATTTATCTCTATATAGCCCTCTTTTTCTATTTGTTCATGAAAAATAAGAGAGCGATCTCTTATTAGTTCTATTTTATAAATATGAATATCGGATGAATAATTTTTCAGTTCATTCAACAATACATTTAAATAACGATCTACCCCTGAGGTTGCAGTTGCATTTCCAATATTCAATATATATAAGTTGATTGGTTTCATACGTTAATGCTTATTTCATGTTTCTATAAAGATAGAATTAAACCGGGAAATATCTTCTCCATTTCCTTTTTGATCTTTATATATCTGATATAATAGAAGTCTTGAAATGCCAGACTCATAGCCAGGAATAAATTTGTTTCG
>JAJDGO010000004.1 GCA_030265685.1 Bacteroidales bacterium OttesenSCG-928-M11 | reverse complement strand
GTCAATTCCAAAGTTGATCGGCTTACCGGCTTGAGCTAAATTGTAGAGGCTCGACTCGACATAAAAAGCGGTATAATCTGTATCCAATACATTATTAACCCAGATGCTTAAGTCGAATCCTCCCTTACTTATTCCGGTTTTTAAGTTTAATAAGCCATAGAAGTCTTGATAAACATCGTTTGTTTCTGTCCAATAAATTCGTCCGGCTGCGTTATAGTAAGCTTGAATGTGGAAGCGATCGATTAGTTTGTTGTACAATGGTTTGTTATAAATCGCACCGATAGATAATGTGTTTTGAGGTGCAAAAGGGATATGGTTTCCTTTATAGTTAACGGTGGTTTTATCACCGTTTTCGTCTTCGATAGTTGTTTTATAATCTTTGAATGTAGCTTGGGTAAAGCCATAATTTGTTGTAAGACTTAGCTCTTGTGTTAAACGAGCTGCAAGACTTAATTCAAATCCTAAACTTTCGGCCTTTCCCGAATTTTTTAATATTCGCCCCTGACCGCTTTCAACAAAGTCTGTAATTTGCATATCTTTAACTTGAATATAAAATAATGCAGCTTCGACCGATAAAAAATCTTTAATTACTTCTCCTTTAAATCCTAATTCATAATTCCAAGAATATTCCGGTTTGTAAGAAACAAGCGAGTCTATTGATTGTTTGTTGCCCGATGGGCGTCCACTTGTTTTCATTGCCGCTTCCATCAAAGCATCTCTTGTTATATCTGCAAAGTTTTGAATGTTATAACCTCCTGTTTTGTATCCGTTACTGACGCTGGCATAAAGATAGTTTGAGGGAGAGATTTGGTATCTTACCGCAAATTTTGGAATTATTTCCGTGAAATCCGTGTGTTCTTTTCCTTTAATAAGGGTATCAACAGGAATTGGCATTGGTATCCGATTGCTTTTTAATGTCATTCCTGCGCTTGTATCATAGTCAAGTTCTACTTTTTCATAGTCTAAACGAACTCCTGCTGTAATAGATAGATTTTCAATTAAAAAATTATTATAAGTCGATTGGTGGAATATTGCACCTCCATAAGACGGAGTTTTGAAAAGACCTGGCATAGGTATCTTTTCGTCGGCTACGGAAATGCCTGCTACTGCAGGGATATTCTTTTCTATATATTCTGCAATACCGTCTTTTCCTAAAGTTGTGGTAACGTCTGTTTTCAGATTGTCGTAGAACCCAAAAATACCAAACGACCATTGGTAGTTGTTTTTTGTATTGGATTTTATAGTTAATTCTTCCGTAAAGGCGTTTTGTCTTTGTTTCTGATTGATATAAAACATATCCATCGGGCTATAGTCAAGATCCATCTTCATATTATCGTTGAAATGAGAGAAGGCAGTAGAAGAATTGAATACAATATGTTCGTTATGGTATCGAAGATTTAGGTTTGTACTGGCTGTTTCTCGAATATAGCTTCCGGGATAGTTGTGGTCGGGACGAGATATTTTGCCATTGTCATAATTTCCATAAGGAAATGCTCCTTGATCCGAGTAATCATAGTTCGCCATTAGTTGTGCTGTCCAATTAGATGAAATACGCCAATCTAAACGAATACGTCCACCTCCGGAAGCTAATTGGTCAATTTTTTCATCAGACGAATCAAATTTGAAATAACCTCCATGAGAATTATAATATCCATTGACAGATAAACCGATGTTTTCAGATAAAAGACCGGATGTGCTGGCTTTGACTTTGAAAAGATCGTAGTTTCCGGTACTAATACCAATCTTTGTCCGCTGATAATCAAGAGGAGAATTAGTGAAAACATTGACAATTCCGCTCATTGCATTTCTACCATATAATGTTCCTTGTGGTCCACGTAAAACTTCAATTCGATTAATATCGGATAGATCAAAATCGAATACCGACTTATTTAATAAAGGCATATCGTCAACGTACATTCCGATCGATTGTCCCGTAGAACGTTCTCCGATCCCGCGAATGTACATAGGAGTTGAAAGTCGAGAGCCATAATCAGCAATAAAAAGATTAGGAATAATATTACTTATATTCTTAATTGTACTGATACTTTGTCCTTCTATCATGCTTGGCGTGATAAAAGAAACAGAGCCGGGAAGGGTTTGTAAGTCATTTGTTTCTTTTGTAGAACTGGAAACAATAATGTCATTCAATAAATAATAACGAACAGTGTCTTGCTTTGCCAGATCATCGTATTTATTATCGTTGAAATCGGCAAAAACAGTCATTGTTGAAAGGAATAAAAGACTTAAAAAGAAGAAATATCTATTCATAGTAAAATATTTATAAAATAACCGCAAAGGTAAATCTAAACAATCCAATAGACATAGGATTATTTTATGAAGATATAGGACATTTCAATCATGAGATTTATTACTGAAAAGGATAGATCTTCTTTTTGTTTTATTTCTTGACAATAAAAAGTTGTGGATTGAAAAGAGTAACGAATTAGGTGGCGAAATAGGTAGCGTTATCTATCAAAAATAGCCATTTTCCCACCAAAAATACAGACGCAAAAAAGCAGTTACATTACGTAACTGCTTGATTTTTTGCGGAGAGAGAGGGAACGGAACCCAATCCCGACAAACGCCTATGAATTAGCAATATTAGATAAGTTTTTGTATTTACAGGTAACGATTTAGCTACAGTTTTTCAAATCGTTTTGTCCGCTCCTGACCGGAGTCTGTCTGCAAATATCTTGGGTTCAAAATTACTATTTATTTTTGAATATACAACTACACTGTATATCAAATGTTTATCACCAGTGCAAGGTGCAAGCTTATCTATATAGATACTTGCACCTTGCACTGGGCTTTACATATCATTCATAGATAAGCCCCTTAATTCAACCTTATATTTTGCAAGTTCTTTTTTGATTGAATCGGCTTTCGCTTGAAGTAAAGTCATGTCAATTTTCTTAGGGTTACGCTTTACCTCAGCAACAATAGCCGTTTTATCCAAATCATTCAGAGCAATCAGGTCTATCTCATTTTCGCCTTTGCTGTCCCAATAGCTGCCGAGAGCAGTTATCCTCTCCTCTTCCGCCATTTTAGCCCGGAAATATTTTTCCAAAGTGAAACCGCTATATTGCTCATAGTTCTTGTCAATAAACTCGCGAAGCAAGTCATATTTCCCCATCTCAATCAATGACTGATTCGGATAAATGAACCGAAACCAAAAACGAAGGTAGTTGTCATTCAAACTCCAACGAGCTTTTCGGCTTTCTGGCTTCGAGAACATGGGCTTGTTCTTTGTGATAAGGGAATATTCCTTTTCCAAATTGACCAGATATGCCCCGGTATTCTTTCCGATGATGGAATCTATTTCACTTTGGGTTGTTTTCCCGGAAGCGATTAACTGTAAGATAGAGAAATAGGTTCCATATTCTTTTCCAAACTCAGAGATAAGCAATTCTTTGCCTTCTCCGATAAAGGGAGAATCAGGACGTGTAACCATATCCAGTATCTTATTCTTTGTTATCGCTCCGGCTTCCATAAGAAGGTCAATATACTTGGGAACGCCACCCGTCAGCATATAGAGACATAGAAGATCTTCCGATTTATATTTTGGATTATAATCGTTCAGAATTTCTTTTATTACGCTAACAGCGAAAGGTTGCAGTGTTATTTTTGAAGTAAGTCGCCCGAATAACGGTTCTTTCCTGTTCTCAAAAATCTTCATCATCATCGAATAGATAGAACCGGAAGCAATAAAGTTGATCTTAATCTTATCCTTATACTGATCCCAAAGATTCTGAACATCACTGAATATGGACGAATTTACATTATCAAACTCCTGAAATTCATCAATGATAAGCGTGTAATGTTCCTTTGTAGCAAAAATCAACAACTGCTCAAAAAGGTCTTTGAATCGGGTAATTGAGCCGAATATTTGTAATCCTAAAGCATCTGTCGCATCTTTTTGGAACTGTTCGCAAAGAAGCGGTTCGCTTTTACGGGAGACAAACAGATAAAGATATTTCTGTCCCTTTACAGATTCAAGTAAAAGGGAGGTCTTGCCGATACGACGACGACCAACCATAACCGTAAAACAGGAACTCCTCTTCGATTGCTCCAATGTACGGGCTAATGCCTCTAACTCTGCTGTTCTGTTATAAAACTTCATATCCCATGCTATTTAATACTCATTATCTTAATGGCGGTTACAAAAATAAGAAAAATATTTCAATCCACTACTATGTACATCAGGTTATTTTAATGGTGATTAAAATAATCATCATTAAAATATAGATAAGAGGATTTGTAGCTTGAAGCATTCATGCTATTTTTTTTAACTTTTGTGAGTATAGACGAATAGTTTATTTCGTGCTTATAACTGAAAATCTGCCAACTTTTCCTCCAACGATTCCATATCAGCATTAAGCTTTGTATCCGTAATTCGAGCATAGAGCTGTGTTGTTCGCACATTCTTATGTCCTAATAATTTAGCAAGACTTTCCATCGGCATACCATTAGATAAGGCAATAGTCGTGGCCATTGTGTGCCGCCCGCAATGGTAGGTGATTCGCTTCTTAATCCCGCAGGTTTCGGCAATTTCTTTCAGGTATTGATTTACTTTCTGATTGCTTAACATCGGGAACAACGTCTCCCTTTTTGAATCACTGTGCTTTTCAATCAGTTTGGTAGGAATATCAAAAAGCCGGATATTACTCATTTCTTTGGTCTTCCACCTTTCAAACCGAATCCACTGATGGCCATCAACGGCTGTATGCAGATGTTTTTTTCTTAAATTCTTCACGTCCACGAAAGCAATGCCCGTAAAAATCGCAAAAAGAAATAAGTCCCTGACAAGTTCCAACCGCTCATAGGGAAGTTCTTGCTTCATGATAGATTTTACTTCATCCATTGTAAGAAATGTGCGATTGGTTTGTTTTAGCTTGATTTGGTATTCCTGAAACGGGTCATTCTTGATAATGCCATTCTTTAGTGCCAATATGATAATCCGCTTGAAAAGTTGCATGAACTTAGCTGTACTGTTGTGATTGCAACCGGAAACTGTTCTTAGATAAATTTCAAATTCACAGATAAACTGGTGGTTTACTTTGTATAAAGGGATATCTTCTATTCCTTTCGTCGATTGCAAGAAGTCAACCAAGTGTTTCCGGATGGCTTCATATTTCTGATAAGTAGCTTGTGAACGGGAGATATTTACCTGTTTACGAAAATTCTCGTTGTGAATGGAGAAATAGGAAATTAGATGCCGCTTACTGTAAGCTATTCCGGTATAAATATCTTTAATCATTTCAGGGGTTACGTCCCCATCGCATAATGACTGTTGAAAGTAAATCTGGTTAAGCCGGGCTTTGATTTGGTTCAATGTTTCGTTGATAAAAACAGATTCGCTTGTCCTCCCTTCAACTTTATGCTCTTTTACATTCCATAAATCTGGATGGCATTTCAACTGTGTATTGATAGTGCATTTTTCGCCATTAATCGTGATTCTCGCTATTATGGGAAAATTCTTATTTGCTGAACCGGACAACCGCTTCAAATAAAAAATAACAGAAAAAGTATGTCTCATGAGTTTGCTCTTTTATAGTTGTTTCTAAAAAAGGTGCAAACTTAAGCAAATGGTCATTACGATAAAGAAAGTCGAATTACTCTTTATTTGTAACGCTGGTCATTATCACTACTTTTGCATCATTATCACCAAGAGTGATAATGATGCAAAATACAACTGACAATATCTGATCATCAGTAAAGTAACCTACTTTTCTCTCTGCAATAAGTCAACGTCAACCTATGCATTGCCCTTGTTACTGCCACATAAAGCATACTCTGGTCAATCTCCGAATGATAATTCTTGTCTGCTACTTGCGGAATGATTACTTCGTCAAATTCCAACCCTTTTGCCATGTGAGCAGATCTTATGATGATACTTTGTACGAAAGCAGAACTTTGGTTTGAAAGGAAGTAAATATCCTCCGTATATGCTTTTAGCTTATCGGCTATGATTTTTGTGCTTGCAATTCAGTCTTCAAGCAACTCCAAGCGATTTGGACTGTTTAAAAACTGTAATCAAATCAGCTATGCCGGATATCTCTGCATTCTCATTCTTGAATATCAAAATCTGTGGTTTTTCTATATGTCGAACGACTGGTTCCAGTTCTTCGTTTTTCCCAATTTATTTATATATCAGCAAGATTAGTATAAAATGCGATGTGATGATTATGTATCTTTGCATCGAAATAATATAATATGGATTCTAAACAAATCAGTAAACAAGAGTACACCACCCGAATAAACCGGGTAATGGACTACATAAGACTCAATTTAGATAAATCATTTGATCTTGCTACATTAGCAAGTGTTGCTTCTTTTTCTCCATACCATTTTCACAGAATATTCACGGCAATGGTGGGCGAAACCCCGAACAATTTTGTATCTCGCATTAAACTTGAGAAAGCAGCACAATTACTGCATAATAACCCTAAAGCATCGGTAAGTGAGGTTGCATTCGCTTGCGGATTCGTTAACGTATCATCTTTCAGTAGGGCATTTAAAGGCTATTTTGGTCTGACTACCACTGAATTTCGCAATCAAGACAAAGCGATATATATTAAAAACGGAGTCAGATATAGCAAGGATTGCAAAGCAGTCAGCAAGATTGGCAAAAATATCCAGCAAGTTAATGAGCAATTTTGCAGTGTCGAATTTAATAAAATAATCATTATGGACACTCAAATTGAAATTAAACGAATGCCTGAGCTGAACCTGATTTATTGTCGTCACACAGGCGATTTCAAGAAGATCGGACAGGCTTACGAAAAACTTTTTAGCTGGGCAATTCCTCGCGAATTGGTAAATCAAAACACTAAAACAGTAACCGTTTATCAAGATGATCCGGCTATCACAAGTATTGATAAAGTACGTCAGGATGCCTGTATTATTGTGGATGGCAATGTAAAAGTGGATGGCGAAATCGGGAAACTGAATATTCCAGCCGGCAAATATGCTGTTGGTCGCTTCGAACTTAAAGAGACAGAGTTTGAAGAGGCTTGGAATACAATGTGTGCTTGGCTGACCGAAAGCGGATTTCAACCTTCCGATAGCCCTACTTATGAGTACTATCATAACGATTACAGTGCGGATCCTGAACATAAATTCATCGTGGATATTTGCATTCCTGTAAAACCATTATAATCTTTAATGTATATGATACTTACAAAAAAAGAGAAGATTATTGGGGTTATTTTAGCGGGGTTATTATTTCTTATAACCTTGAGCAGTACATTCTTTTTCTTGGGGAAATTGAAAATCAGTTTAGTCCAATGGGTTGCATTTAATTCTTGTTCTCCAACAAGTTTCTTGTATCTGCTTTTATTTTTAGTGTTTCTGGTAAAGAAAAACGCTTCGTATTTAATGATAACATTTCTTCCAATTTATTTTCTTGGAACAATGTCAATGTTTGTTTTACCATGGAATGAAGCGAACATGATAGCTCATGTTGGGCATATTATAATGACACTTAATTTGATTTGGGTGCTCTATGTAATCTTCAAACATAAAGAATACAAAGCGTTAGGAATAGGTTTATTAATCAGCATGCTACTTTTCGTTCCTTACATAGCTTATGTGCTGTCTTATAATCAGGCACACGCTGAGGAGATGTTGAATTTGTTTTTATGAAAAGGCCAAAAAGAAGAAATTATCTATGGTCTCCCGTTTTTTATTCCACAAGTCATAGTCAACATCAAGACTGCTAATCCGCTGTCTCAACCACACTTATTTAGGTGTTATATCATTGGAAATCATCAGGGAATGATAGCCATAATTCGCTATATACCACATGAGAAACTATGAGTGTTATTGTTGCTAAAAAGTTAAGGTATGTCTGTTATTTACAATTTTAGGTAATTGGCTCCCTTTATTTTTGGGCTTAAAATTTTAAAAGCAAAGAATCTGATTCTAAATAGCTTTCACTCTCATTCTAAAACAACGGTTATGAAAAATAAGATAGAAAAAATAGTCCGTGAGTTGAATGCTTCAATACAGGTAGGCGAAGTAGAATTGTATAATATTGTACAAAATGCACCTGCTATGATATTGATGATGGAGAACGCTTTTGAAGAACTAAAAGCTCTCGTTTCAGAATATAAATTCCCATCCTTTGACGAAGAAATCACGTTTTTCAAATACACTAAACCCATATTGTTTAGCAAATTGATTTACCTTCGCAAGATATATTATTTGGAAATCAAACGTCCTATCTCAAATTTCGCTACTATAAGAACGTATCTTGAAAAAGAGCACGAACAAATAAATGGCTTTTGTAATAAGAATGCTGAATTTATTCAATACTATCGTTCCGGTCAAAGCTGCTTTGACAAGTACTATTTTTTAAGAGGACGCCATGAAATGGATTTGAATCTGGAAAGTTTTTATTTCGAGCGCGATCCTAAATTTTCGACCAATTTTGATTTCAAGGTTGCTAAACTGCTTGCCAACGATATGTTGGCGGCTTATCTGAATTGTGAGTTATCAAAATTGAAGTATCAGGAAGAAAACGGATATCAAATAAATGAAGAATTGCCTCCTACTCAATGGACTGACAAGAAAACGGCACTTGGAGAACTCATATATAGCATTCACGAAGAAAAAAGCATCAATGCAGGAATGATAGAAATAAAAGCATTGGCGACCATTTTCGGAAGAATTTTCAAGGTCGATTTGAGCGATATTTACCATATTTTTTTAGAAATCAGAAGTCGTAAAACCAATCGAACGGAATATCTAAACCGCTTGGTCAAAGCGTTAACCCGAAGAATGGATGATGCGGACAGCAGATAAATAAATTAAATATAGTATCTTTGTATGCGTAAAATTAAGAGAATAAGAAGTATATCAGATACTTCATAGATATATAACATAACGTTCGCTGAACGTCTCGACACGAAAACTGGTAATTTTCAAATTAAGAACGAGATGGAATGTGCAATGTTCATGCTATACGAAAGTATGGCGTGGACTTGCCTGTTTCGTTCTTAGGGCATACCAGTGCCTCGTGTCGGAGCAGTGTAAGTTCCACGCTTTTTTCGTATTTTGCATAACACTTGATAATCATGAAGAAAATAAAATTATACATAGCAGCTTCCATTGACGGGTACATTGCCCGAAGCGATGGTGATTTGGATTGGCTAACAAAATATCCGATAAATCCAGAAACAAATTATGGTTACGACGTTTTCTATAAATCCATTGATACTGTTATTATGGGCGGACAAACATACCGGGACATATTAAATATGGACTTCGTTTGGCCATACACGGATAAAACAACCTATGTTGTTACCCGCAATTCGATGGGAACAAAAGAGAATATTCGCTTTATTACGGAAAACGTGATTGAGAATATATCTTATCTCCGCAATGAAAGCGAAAAAGACATTTGGCTAGTCGGTGGCGGTAAAATAACAGCCATGTTGCTTAATGAGAATATGGTTGATGAAATGATAATAACTACGATACCCGTTATTCTTGGAAATGGAATTGCGCTATTCCCCGAGCAACCGAAAGAATCTCAATGGGAATTGCAAAGCAGCATAAGTTATAAAAATGGAGTGGTACAAGCGAAGTATAAAATAATGGAGAAGCATTTATAGTATTGGGATTACTTCTAACGATAACGACAAATGTTTCTTTTTTACAATTCCGCTACTGTTGCAAGCACTACTTTTGTCGCCAAGGTGTGCAAGGTTAGACAGCTCTTTTACGAAGAGAATATTTTGAGGAGCAATAATTTTATATCATGTAGCAATATAGCATCATCATGGATAAGTTAGCAAGATAGGAAAAGCCTAAAATCTGTTTACACCATACTTTTGCAAAAACAAATAAAAGAAATGAGTATGACAAAAACAGAACGAGTTATAAGTATTATCCTAGCGATTATCCTTCTGCTAACCGTTGCCAACAGTACATGGTATTTTCTGGGCATTGCCAAAGTGAGCGTTGTTCAATGGCTTGTTTTCAATGCATGTGCTCCATCGAGTATTGCTTTCCTACTGGGGTTAATCTTCTATTTCAGAACAAAGAACAAAATATGGTTTACAATCGCTATTGTGCCGATGATGTTTTTCGGAACAATGGGCTTGTTTGTCTTCCCGTGGAAAAGTGGAATTGATCTTTTGACCCAATTCTCCCATATCATTATGACACTCAATATCGTATTGGGTTTATGGATTACATTAAAAGACAAAGATTACAAGGCTTTAGGAAACGGATTATTAACAAGCGTATTAATAGGAATTCCTTTAATCGCATTCACTCAGGATTACTGTCGTGAGCATGCGGATGAAGTAATGAAAATTTTAGGAATCTAATTTCAGAAAATGATATGAAACAACGAATATCTACCATAGAGGAATATCAGAAACATATCAATATCATTGTGGAATATATCAACAATCACTTGGATCAAACCATTGATTTGACAAAACTAGCTGAAATAAGTCATTTCTCTCCCTATCATTTCCACCGTATTACTCGTGCGTTTATGGGAGAACCTATCGGAGCTTATATTGTTAGGGTTCGGTTGGAAACTGCTGCCCGTTTGATTCGATATACCGATATGTCTGTTGCCGAAATCGCTTACCGTGTCGGCTACGATGTTCCTGCATCTTTATCAAAAGCATTCAAACAACAATATGGTATTTCGCCGACAGAATACCGTACCAACAAAGATTTTACCATTATGAAAGCAGAAAAGAAAAATATACAGCTAAAGATAAAATCCCCCAAAGTATTGGATATTAAAGCCAAACAAGCCATTTACATTAAACTCACAGGCGAATACGGAAGCCTTGACTTTTCCGGTTCATGGCAACGTTTGTGGCAATTCGTCAAAGAACATAAACTCTTTACTTTCGGAATGGAGCATATCGCCATTTATCACGATGACCCAAAAGTAACAGAGGGTAATAAACTCCGCACCGATATTTGTCTTGTCATTAAAAAAGACGTAAAGGCACAGGGCGATATTGGAGTAAAAGAAATCAAAGCGGGAAAATTTGCTATGTTTCATTATCAGGGTTCATACAGCAATTTGGATGCCGTTTACGATACGATATATGCTCGCCTGCTTCCCGAAAACAACTTGAAACTTCGGGATTGCCATTGCTTCGAAAAGTATCTGAATCACCCTGACAGAACAAAACCCGAAAAGTTAAAAACTGAAATCTATATTCCTGTGGAATAAGATAGTATCTTTGCAATTCGATTAACAAATAAATGAATCCGTTAAACGAAACAGTCGCGAATGAGTTAAAACAACAGGGAATAGAATTTATCCACTTTGTTGATATCTCCGGTTTGGCAGAAAAACGAAATCGGGGATTTTCGTCTGCTATACTATTTGGCGTTAAATGCTCTCCCGAATACCTGAAAAGAGTCAGTGACAATCCTAATTATGTGTCTGATATGGTTGCCCGCAACTATTTCGATGACGACGAGCATTATGTTTATGAAATGGGCATGTACCGCATATCCGACCTGCTTGCAGAGTTAATTGAAAAGAACGGTTACAAAGCCTATTCACTTTCGGATGCCAACCAAATAGCAACGAGTAACTTTGACGGGATGTTTGGAAAAACAATGCTCCCGTTGAAAACTCTTGCTACTCATGCCGGATTGGGTTGGATTGGTAAAAACAATTTGTTGGTAAATAAGGAATTTGGTTGTTGTCAAACTTGGGGTGCAGTTTTGACCGATGCACCACTCAACACAGTATTGAATAATCTGCCCTCTGTTCAGTGTGGCAACTGTCGGATTTGTTTGGATGTTTGCGAACCCAATGCCCTGAAAGGTATTGTCTGGCAATCGGGTATAGAGCGCGAGGAGATGATAGATGTGGATAAATGCACCACTTGCCTGAAATGTATGGTTCATTGCCCATGGACACAACGATATATGAAGAAAGATGTAAATGAGTAGACAAGAGAAAATAAAAATCAATAATATTCCGGCAATCCTTTACGGCTCGGCTTCGGATAAGCTATACCTGTATGTACACGGTAAACAATCAAGGAAAGAAGAAGCCGAACATTTTGCAAACATAGCAAAGAAATCAGGCTATCAGGTTCTAAGTTTTGACTTGCCTGAACATGGAGAACGTATATCCGAGCCATATCCATGCAGCGTTCAGAATGGTGTACGTGATTTGAAAGAGATATATTCGTTCATTAAAGACAAACACAAAAGCATATCTTTATATGCTTGCAGTTTAGGAGCTTATTTTAGTCTATTGGCATGCCGGGATATAAAGTTTGATAAATGCCTTTTCCTTTCTCCCATTCTCGATATGGAGCGGTTGATACAGAATATGATGAAGTGGTCAAGTATATCGGAAGAAGAGTTGAAAGAGAGAGGTGAACATGAAACTTCTTTCGGGGAGACGCTGTCGTGGGATTATTACGAATATGTACGAAACAATCCTGTCGGCAAGTGGGATAGTCCTACATTTATCCTGTATGGAGAGAATGATAATCTGACAGAAAGATGCGTTCTTGATTCATTCGCAATACAGAATGGTTGTACGGTTGATGTTATGCCGGGTGGAGAGCATTATTTCCATACAAAGGAGCAATTAGAATACTTAGATAATTGGTTAACAGTAATTAAATAAAAATACAATGAATAAAAAAGAAGTAATTTTTGTACTCTTAGATAAGTTTGCTGATTGGGAAGGTGCTTATATCTCCACCTGTTTGAATATAGGAGTAAAGCCCGGAAGCCCGATCAAATACACCGTAAAAACAATGTCAGTAACCAAAGACCCTATCTTATCGATAGGCGGATTCAAAGTCGTTCCCGACTACGATTTGAATGACATGCCGACAGACCATGCGGGGCTGATATTGATTGGCGGCATGCATTGGTTCTCGCCCGAAGCGGCGCAAATAGTTCCGCTTGTCGAGAAAACGGTTAAGGAGAACAAGTTGGTTGCCGGAATATGCAACGCTTCGGTGTTTCTTGGGGCAAGCGGAGTTCTAAACAACGTAAAGCACACAAGCAACGGATTGGATTACCTGAAACAGTATGCCGGAGAGAAATATACCGGCGATGCCAACTATATCAATAAACAAGCTGTAAGAGACGGCAATATTGTTACCGCCAACGGAACTGCACCATTAGAGTTTTGCCGTGAAATATTATATACCTTAGATGCGGATACACCGGAAATTATAGAAGAGAGCTACCAATATTACAAAAATGGGTTCTTGCCGAAATAATGTTCTAATTACAAAATAATTGATAAAAAAGATAGATATGAAATTCAGTAACGTAAGACTATTAGTCAAAGACTATCGCAAATGTTTCAATTTTTATACCCACGGGCTTGGTCTGGAGGCTGCGTGGGATGTTGAAGAATGTTATGCCAGCTTCAAAGTAGCCGACGGAATAGAAGGGCTTGCCATATTCACATCCGACCTGATGGCTCCTGTTGTTGGTAATACTGACAAAGAACAGCCCGTTGGATACCGTGAAAAATCAATGATATCCTTTGAGGTCGAAAATGTAGATGAGACTTATCAAGCACTTCTATCGAAAGGAATTAAATTAATTAATGAACCAACGGATATGCCCGGTTGGGGAATGCGTGTTGTTCATCTCTACGACCCGGAAGAGAACCTGATAGAGTTATTTACCCCACTTAAACAATCAGAGCAATGAAAAATCTTACAGAGACTATTGAAAAAATGATTCGCAAACAGAATGTTAGCTTCATAAGTTCTGTTGATGAAGATGGTTATCCAAACACAAAAGCAATGTTGGCACCTGTTAAACAGGAAGGTATCACAACATTCTATTGGCATACCAATAGTCTGTCTGTGAGAATTAAACAATACCGGAACAATCCGAAAGCTTGTATTTATTTTTGTGATAAAGATTCTTTCGAGGGAGTGATGCTAAAAGGCACAATGGAGGTTGTTGATGATCCGGATACCAAAAAGGCTATTTGGAAGGACGATTTTTCCATCTATTATCAAGGCGGAGTAGACGGTGGAGATTTTATACTATTAAGATTTACTGCCGAATCCGGTCGCTATTACAGCAACTTCAACTCAACAAGTTTTGTGGTGGGTAAAGAAGAGACTGCGAACGACCCAATCTGTCAAAGCTGCGGTATGAACATGAGAACCGCAGAAGATTTTGGCACGAATGCAGATGGAACTCCTAACGGGGAGTATTGTCACTATTGTTATCAAAACGGAGCATTTACCCACGATGTAACAATGGAAGAGATGATGGAAACCAATTTGAAATACATCGATCATTGGAACAAAGAAACAGGAAACAACTTTACTCCGGATGAGGCACGGCCGATACTCCACGAGTTTTTATCTACCCTTAAACGTTGGAAGCAATGAAGAATGATATCGTAACATATATAAGGAACAATGTCATTGGCAAACCATTAAAAACTGATGATGTCATTTACCGATTAGAAAACGACACATTGGAAGGTGTATATTCGGATATAATGACCTTTTCCGATCTGCTCGTGACAGAAAACGGAATACAGTTCAACATGACAACTGTTACCAATGAAAAAATCTATATTCTTGACGCAAACAAAAAACGTAGCGGGATAAAGAAAGATTATACCGGCACAAGTGTATTCCAATATAAATTAGCGATTCGTAAAAGCAGCGGACAGATAACCGGTTATATGTATTGCCAGTCTTCCACCGTTACCGACCATACGATGGAAGCTGTGGTGTATGGGGTCTATGATGTAGCGTTGCAAAATGACCAATTAACATGGAAAGAGCAACAGCTACTTTACAGAGACCTTCCTTCCGACAACGAAAAATATCGCTCCGTTGCTTTTGATCCGGATGTTAGATTCTATATGGAAGACGGGAAATTGAGGTTTGAATATATTCCGAAACTCTATGATGTCGATCCTGTTACTTTTGACAAAACATTAGACAAAGACCAATATCCTTCTTTTGTCTCAAAGGAATATTATATATAACACGATTAAACACGTATCGAAAAAAGCAGGACTTCAGTTCAAAGTCTGATTGGATAAAGCGTTGTTCAACAACGGCGAATATATGGACGAATTGATTTATGTGAAATTGAAAGAAATATGACAGAAAATGAAATAAAAGATTTGATTATTGCCTTAGAAAGGCGGGCATTGGAACTTTGGAACAATGGAAACCCTGATGGATTTTTAGAACTGACATCTGAGGACATTGTTTATATCGACCCTGTCGAGCGTAAACTGGAAGGTAAAAAGGCCTTGACGGAATACTACAACACAGTCAGAGGCAAGATTAAAATCGACCAGTACGAAATGATAAATCCAACGGTACAGCTATCGGCAGACATTGCTGTATTGACATATAATTATGCAGTTCAGAGAGATGGCCTAACATTCAAAATGAATTGTACGGAAGTCTATCAATTGGATATTTCTAATCAGTGGAAAATCATACATACGCATTGGTCTTTTGTACAATCCAATTGAAAATGATAATAAAATAAGTTATGACTGTATTATTTATATTTTCCGGTCTACCTGCTTCGGGAAAATCGAGTCTGGCAAAGTCTATTGCCAAGGAATACAATGCTGTCTATTTACGAATCGACACCATAGAACAAGCCTTGCGAGACTTATGCGATTTCAATGTGCAGGGCGAAGGCTATCGGCTATCGTACCGGATAGCTGCCGATAACCTGCAATTAGGAAACTATGTCGTCGCCGATTCATGCAATCCGATAAATCTTACCCGCAGGGAATGGGAAGAAGTCGCAATACGAAGTAATAGCCGTTATATTAATATTGAAGTAATCTGTTCGGATAAGGAAGAACATAAAAGACGAGTCGAAAACCGACACACTGAAGTGGAAGGCTTAAAACTCCCTACGTGGGACGAAATCCAAAGTAGGGAGTATCATGTATGGGAAACTGATAGAATTCTGATCGATACGGCAAATAAGTCCGTCGAAGAGTGCTTTGAAGGATTGAGGAAAGAAATAGAACGATATTTAGGACAATAATATAGATTCTTTCACAAACATTTCCATACAACCCCAAGTCAATTCAAATAAACTATTTACATACGTTCCTCTACTATTTCCCGAAGAATATTTGTACCATTAATTGCTGCCGGAAATCCGGCATAGACTGTCATAAGCAACATGATCTCTTTTATTTCATCCCCGGTTACTCCGACATTCAATGCTCCGTTAATATGGAATTTTAATTGAGAGGGTGCATTTCCCAGTGTTGCGAGTGCAGCCACTGTTGCAATCTGCCTGTATTTTTTGTCTAACCCTTTTCGGGAATGAATATCGGCAAAAGCATATTCTAACGTGAATTGCACCAATTCGGGAGAAAAATCATGGTAAGCTTCTTCCATACGTTGTGCCTGTAGGCTGTCGAGGTGTGAGAGGACTTCCGCTCCTTTTGAATAACGGTTTGACGTGTCATTTTCCTGATTTAAAACGTTTCCTTCCACATCATTAATCCCTTTGTCTTTCCGCTCGTTTAATACTTCCCGGAAAGCATTCATTGCGTTTATGCTTCTCGGAAATCCTGTATAAACAGACATTTGCAGGATTACTTCTTTTACTTCGGTTATCGAACAACCCGTATTTAATGCTCCGTTCAGGTGGACTTTCAGTTGAGGAATTGCCCCTTGTGCAATAAGTGACGATACTGCTGCGATTTCTTTGGACTTATTATCAAGCGCATTCAGGCTGTAAACATCTCCGAATGAATATTCGATGATAAAGCGAGCTAAGTCAGGCGAAATGCTTTCCAAACTGTTCACTACATTTTCTCCTGCCTCTCCATCGATTTCCTGTAACTTACTCCATCCGCGAGTATAACGTTCTGACTTTTCCATTTGTGCATACATGTTTAATGTTGGCAACAAAGCCAACATAATTAATACTAATTGTTTCATTTTTCTATGTTTTGTACAAAGGTAGAGTGGAAAAGCAGCGTAATTACAGGACTTTCATCCCTGTTTTCGGTACTTTCTCAGAAAGTCGGACGGTGTGAGTGAAGTTTTCTTTTTGAAGATACGGGAGAAATAGGAACTATCTTCAAAGCCCAATTGGAAAGCGATTTCATTCACATTGCTGTCACTGTATAACAAAAGACGTTTCGCTTCGGTCAACCGGACATCTAACAGATATTGTTTTGCAGTAGTTCCCGTATATTCTTTGCAGATAGAGCTTAGCTCATCTGCGGGCAAATGGAGTTTATCAGCATACCAATCTATAGTATGTGGTTGTGCGTGGTTTTCTGAAATAAGTTTTTTGAAACTGATAATAGATGGATTGTTTGCATGGCGTTGTACATTATGCTGTTCCGCAAACCTTTTACAAAGTTGATAAACGTAGCGAATATCAATGCCTATATCATTTCGCTTCTCAAAATTCGCTATTAAATCAGGGAAGATACCTAATAGTAAGTCTTTGGCTTTACCGTTTATATCAATGTAGGGAAAAGTATAATTCAAATTCAATTCTTCGCCAAACGTAGTATCAACAGTAAGAATATAGCCTTTGCAGTTTTCCGAATAATCCCAATTATGAATTTGCTTAGGGCTTACAAAAAACACCCTGTCCTGTTTGATTTCGTGTTCTTCAAAATCAATCACATAAAAGCCCGTTCCCTCCGTAAACCAAACTAAGGAAAAGAAAGAATGACGGTGCGGCCATTCGATGTCAGGGTCTTCCGTTCCTTCGAATGTTCCTGCATAACATGGAATATGTTGTGAGGGGAAAGCTAATATATCAGAGATAGAGTATTCTTTTAACATGGTGCAAAATTACGGAAAAATAAAGTAGGCGGAAAGAAATTATACTTCCGCCTACCTAAGATTGCTATATACGTGCTGTATTTGTTTTCCTTTACTTATAGTTTTATCTTCCTTGCGCTCGACAATGCAAAAGATAGAGAAATTATCGTCGTTATGGAAAAGACAACAACTGCGATTAAAAAGAATCTGGCATCCGATGTTCCTGCCAATAAGTATCGGCAACCCTCCAGAATATAGGTAACAGGATTACCCCAAGAAACCGCTAACAGCCATTTTGCCGTAATTAATTCTCTTGGCAGAAAAGTGGTACTAAGAAAAAGTAATGGAAAAATGGCATTTGTAACGATAGCCGCACTCTGGGCTTGCCCTGTGCGAATCATTATCCCGGCTGAAAATCCGGACAGGGTTACAGACCATAGTAACGAGAGCAATAAAACTCCTAATACTGATAGGATCCCAAACTGGAATGTCACTCCGAACACTGCTCCAACACAAAGCAATATAGCCGTAAAAAACAAGGATGGTAATACATCCGCAATCATTGGCGCAGCAATAAGTGCCCAGCGGGAAGCAGGAGAGAAATAAAGACGTTTGAAATAGCCGGATTGCATATCCGCATTCAATGTTTGTCCCGCACCGGCAGAAGAGCCCATCGCTAAGGATATGATTGCTATCGGAAAGAGGAAGGACAGATAGCCTTTACCGGCAAAAATATCTAAGGAGCCAATCCCTCCAATCCCTGCGTTATAAACGACGAGGAAGAAAAGGCTCATTCCAAATCCCATCAATGGTGCCGACGGTTGCTTTACCAATTTCACGATTGCCCTATGTGTCAATAAAATATTACTGTTCATAGCTTATTATTTTGAGTAATTAGTAGTGTTTTGTTCAGAAAATGATTTGATAAACTCAAGGTAACTTTCATCTAAAGACATGGAATCGGATTTTGAGACAAGGCTTTTAAATCCATGAATGGTACCATCATAGACGATCTTTCCATCAAGAATAAAAGCCATTGTATTCGCATTCTTGTCTGCTTCATCCAAATATTGGGTCGTTAGAAAAATGGTAGTCTGCTCTTTTTTATTCAACTGATTGATTACCTCCCAGAAATTTGCCCGTGCCAACGGATCCATACCGACAGTAGGTTCATCAAGAAAGAGCACATGGGGACGATGCACTAATGCGAGGGCACAATGTAGTTTGCGTTTGTTTCCGCCTGAGAGTATTCCCGCCTTTTTTGAACGATATTCCGATAGTTGAAAAGCATTTATCAGTTCTTCCGTTCTCGACTTGGCATCGGGTGTAGATAACCCAAATAACTTTCCTTGGAATATTAACAGGTTTTCGACTTTCTCGCCCGGGTCAATTTCATTTTCCTGTGATGCAACTCCGAGATAGCGTTGAATTTCAGTTTTTTGTTGTTCCGGGTTAAGTCCTCCGATAGAAAAATGCCCTGCATCTTTGTCAAGTAAAGTGGTTAGAACTTTAATAAGAGTGGATTTTCCTGCCCCGTTCTGACCTAAAAGGACGAAAAAATCACCTCTTTTCACATCAAGAGTTAGGCCTTTCAGGGCTTCCGTTCCGTTAGAGTAACGTTTTGTTAGACTTGAAACTATAATTTCTGCTTCCATTTTTAATAAATTAAATTTGGGAACAAAAGTAGAAGTTGGCAAATTCCTGTGCTTGTAAAAAAGAGACATTCAATATTCTATCTCAACACATTATAGACACCTGCATTCCAATAAAGCCGCTGTAGGTTAAATTTGTAAAATGTCTCTTTTTTACAATTCTATATCCTGGCAAAACTGTACTTTTGTCGGGATATACTGTCTTATGGAAGAATTCAAAGAGATACAACCCTCAGCATTGCTTGCTCCGTATGTAAAGAATTACTGGCTATTGAAAACGGCTTGTGATTCTCCTGCATTGGCACGAACAGTTCCTATGGGTATGATGAATCTGATATTCCATCGGGGTGACTGTCTGTTTTCAGTTCATGATAACGAGCTTCATCCTCGTGCATTTCTTAGTGGTCAGGAAAAAACCTTTGCCGACCTTGAATATACAGGACAGGTTAATATGATTTCCGTTGTCTTCCGTCCGGTGGGAGCAAAGGCTTTCTTCGATTTGCCAATGAATAAAATCAATAACCTGCGTGTAACAGCCGGGGATTTGGAAAACAAAGAACTGGCAGCATTGGAACAGTCTCTTACAAGTACGGAAAACGACAAACTCTGCATTCTGCTGATTGAGCAATTCCTCCTAAAACGCCTTAGCCGTTTGGCTGAGTGTAACCTGAAACGGATAGAGACATCCATTCAGCTAATCAATGCCGGACAGACCGATATCTCATTACTTGCTGATACTGCCTGCTTGAGTACCAAACAATTCCAACGGGTATTTTCAGAATATGTAGGCTCCAACCCAAAGGAGTTCTCCCGAACCATTCGTTTCCAGAAAGCATTGCACATACTTGAAACAAGGCCGCAAATATCCTTAACCACTCTTGCCTATGAGTGCGGTTACTTCGATCAATCGCACATGATAAAGGAGTTCAAAACCCTTTCGGGTTATACGCCGGGTGAGTATCTTGTAGCTTGCCCACCACATTCCGATTACTTCAGCTAATATTCTTTGTCCCTTTTTTACAATTCTGTGATTCCTCTACACGCTAATTTTGTCCTCTCATCAATAAAGAATTAAAGATATGGACAAAGAGACATTAACAGAAAAGGTAAAATCGCATCTACACGTATTATGCTCCGAAATCGGCGAACGACGTGTCGGAAGTGAAGGCAATCGAAAAGCAACGGCTTATGCCAAAAACGTATTGGAAGAATCGGGCTGGAAAACCGAATCGACAGAACTCTCAGTTATTGACTGGAAAACCGACGGCGCTACACTGACCTGTAACGGACACTCCTTCGAGGTCTTTTCCTCTCACTATTCTTTGGGCTGTGAGGTGGTGGGAGAATTGATAGCCATAAACTCTATCGCCCAACTGGAAAAAACCAATATTAAAGATAAGATCGTTCTCCTCTACGGCGAGATTGCTTCCCAACAGATCGCCCCGAAGAAATTCCCTTTCTGGAATCCCGAGGAGCATCAACACCTTATATCCGTATTAGAAAAAGGTCAGCCGAAAGCCCTCGTCTGTGCAACAGAGCGAAATTCGGCCACCGCAGGCGGGGTTTATCCGTTCCCCTTGTTCGAAGATGGCGACTTCGACATTCCTTCGGTTTATATGAAAGACACAGAAGGAGCAAAACTATTTGTTTATGCAGGGCAGACGGTTGAACTGATTTCCAAAGCCCGGCGTATTCCCGAAACAGCCTACAATGTTATCGGGAAAAAGGAAAATAGCGGCAGCAAAGAACGGATAGTCATTACAGCCCATATTGATACCAAAATAAACACTCCGGGAGCAATAGACAACGGAACGGGAGTAGCTATCGTATTACTGCTGACCGAACTATTGAAAGATTACGCTGGGAAATATCCCGTAGAATTAGTCATCTTCAACGGTGAAGATTATTACGGTGCGCCGGGACAGGTTCGATTTGTAGAACAGAATGCAGGAAAATTCAATAATATTCTGCTGAACATTAACATAGACGGAGCAGGATATAGAGAGGGCTTATCGTTCTTTTCCCCATTCAACCTGCCCGATGAGATTCGTGATGTCCTGTACGAAGTACTGTGGGAAACAGCCGAACTCAAAGAAGGCTTACCGTGGTATCAGGGCGACCACAGCCTGTTCCTACAAAATGGATGTCCGGCGATTGCTGTTAGTTCGCAGTGGTTTATTGAGAATTTCGAGACACAGGAGCTTACCCATACACCCAAAGATAACCTCAGCATTGTTGATTACAACCGGGTTGCAGAATGTGCTATTGGTATTGCAGAGTTGATTAAGAAACTATAGTTCTTCTTATATAGAGAATAGCTACTTTATCTATAGAAGTCCCAAGTTTACCCAACTTGGGGCTTTTGCTTTTTATAGAGTTAAGAAGAGTGTTTTCTCTCGAATTAGTTCCTTTCAATTATATGATGGATTTTCAACGCCCATCTATTATGTTATGTTTCAGCAATATAAATCAATTCTAAAATAAATTAATACCCAACTTGGGTAAACTTGTGAAATCAGTTTTTTAATCCTTCCGAACTTTGCACCGAATCAATAAGTTACCATTATGGAAGTGATAACAATGGAATCAAAAGTTTTCAAGGAATTGCAAGCAAAAATTAATGTCATTGCCAGTTATGTCCTCGACCGTCAGGAATCGGAAGATATAAATGAAGATGAAATATGGGTGGATAGTTACGAAGTCTGCACATTCTTAAAAATCAGCGACCGAACATTGCAACGGCTTCGCTCCAAAGGTGAGGTCAGCTATTCCAAAATCCGGGGACGGAATTTCTACAAAATAGGAGAAATCAAACGTCTGCTTGAAAGTCGCTTGATAAAAAGTACTCAGGAATCTATGCAAGATTTAATAACTAACCACAAGCTTCATGTTAAGGAAAGACGAAATACTAAATAGGACTACCAACGGGTTGAGTGTATTTAAGCACTATATCACTGGTCAGTGGCGGGTCGGTCGGAATTTCCTGAACCCATTATATGAAGACAGTAAAGCATCCTGTAATGTTTATTTTGATAGAAAAACAGGAATATATAAACTGAAAGACTTCGGGAATGACGAGTATAGTGGTGATTGCTTTTCCTTTGTCGGCAAACTGAAAGGATTGAACTGTAACAACGCCAATGATTTTGTGGAAATCCTGAAAACGATAAATAACGACTTGTCGCTGGGTATATCAGAAGATACAGTAGTTCAGTTCCCTCAAACCTCAAGGTCAACCATATCTACCCCAGAAAAAAAATCTAAACCATACACTTTTCAGGAACAAAGATTCACCTCTGTAGAATTAGACTACTGGAAACAATACGACATCAGTTCCGAACTGTTGGCACAATATAAAGTCTGTTCAGTTTGGGAGTTCAAAAGTGAAAATTCAGAAGGCAAGCCTTATACGGTCTCTTCATCACCAGAAGAACCTATTTTCGGCTACAAAAACAAGCGATTTATCAAACTATATCGTCCCTTCTCCAAAATACGCTTTTTATATGGCGGAGAGATTGGCGACAATTATTGCTTCGGATTAGAACAATTACCAGCCAAAGGCGATACAGTCTTTATCACTGGCGGCGAAAAAGATGTTCTTTCTCTTGCTGCAAAAGGGTTTCATGCAATATGCTTTAATAGTGAAACTGTAAACATTCCGGCAACTATCATTCACAAGCTTTCTTTTCGGTTCAAACATATCATCCTACTTTATGATATGGATAAAACTGGGCTTGAGAGTTCTTCCAAACATGAAAAACAGTTGGCAGAATACAGTGTAAAACGACTTCTATTACCACTTTCAGGAACAAAAGAAGAGAAAGATATATCCGATTATTTCAGACTTGGGAATAGCCGTGAATCGTTCCTGAAACTCTTCCTTGATTTTTTAGATACTCTATACAGCGATACAATGACTATGCTGAAATCGTGCGAAATAGATTTTAATAATCCTCCGGCAAAGGCACAGGAAATTATATCAGCCGGGGATGTGCCACTGGGTACACAAGGGAATATCCTATGTATCACTGGTGGCGAAGGGACTGGGAAAAGTAACTATGTTGCTGCGTTGGTTGCCGGGTCAATCAGACCGGAAAACATCAGCATTGATACATTGGGAATCAATGTAGATGAGAACAGCCAAAACAAAGCTGTTCTATTGTATGATACGGAACAGTCCGAAGTACAACTGTTTAAGAATGTTTCCAACCTATTAAAGCGGGCAAAACAACCGGAAAAGCCGGAAGAGTTGAAAGCCTTCTGTCTTACCGGGATGTCCCGCAAAGAACGCTTACAGGCTATCGTCCAAAGTATGGATAAGTTTCATTATCAATACGGCGGTATTCAGTTAGTAGTCATTGATGGTATTGCAGATTTGGTACATTCCGCCAATGACGAAGCCGAAAGTTTGCGGGTTGTTGATGAACTCTACCGATTAGCCGGAATATATCAGACCTGTATTGTTTGTGTGTTGCACTATGTTCCGAACGGATTAAAACTTCGTGGACACTTGGGATCGGAACTGCAACGTAAATCGGCTGCCATACTCTCCATTGAATTGGATAATGAACCAACCGTATCAGTAGTGAAAGCCTTGAAGGTACGGGAAGGTAGTCCGTTGGATGTTCCGTTAATGCTTTTTTCTTGGGATAAGGAAGCTGGGATGCACTTGTATCGAGGAGAAAAGCCCCGGGAAGAAAAAGAGAAGCGAAAAGAAAAAGAACTGCTAAGTGTAGCCCGTGAAGTTTTTGATCAACAGACTTATATCACATACATAGATTTGTGCGAACAGATACAGCAGATTATGGATGTAAAAGAACGTACATCCAAAAGTTATATCCGTTTTATGCGGGAGAAGGAAATCATCATCAAAGACCCTTCAAATCAGAGTTATTTTATCAAAGGTCATTTTTAATCGGTTATAGTTATGAATATAGATAGAGAAACATTCATCGCTTGGATGGAACGTATAATGGACAGGTTCGATATGTCAGACAAGAAAATCGAACGATTGACAACTCAACGTAATTGCTTGGATGGCGAACAACTTTTAGATAATCAGGATTTGATGCTCCTTCTGAAAGTTAGCCCTCGTACACTTCAACGCTATCGGGCAAAAGGTATCCTATCCTACATCAAACTGGATGATGGGCGGTGTTACTATAAGGCTTCGGATGTACATAAGTTGATAAGGGAGAGATTTTAAATTTAGTTTATATTCTTATTATTCTTCGGAATGGAGTATCTTTGATCTCGAATAACCTCAAAATCAAGAAAGTGTTTGAAAGAAGTATAATTTTCAATTGGGGTTCAAAACGACATTTATGATATAATATGAAAGATATTTCACAGGCAGAGATAGATATGCTTCGAAAAAATATGCAAAAACAACGGATAGAATACTTACATCTTGAAGAAAAAGTAAAAGAATATAAGAAACGAATAAAAAGTGGAAGTTTCCAATTAGCGATTGAGTGGGAAACAGATATTACTGCAATTAATTTAGATAATCTTAAAACTCCATTAATTGACGAAATAAAAAACAATATCCCATTTGACTATAAGATTGTAGAACTTGATTTAGACAAGGTAGTTGAATGCCATTGTGAAAAGTCGGATAAAATTTTCCCAAAAGACAACCTCTGGGTAATACGTCAGCCACACACAATGGCAAGGCTAATTGATTTTGTTGAGGGTGGCAATAAAATCATTCCACCATTAATTGAAGCAAATGGAGATAAAATTTTAATTATTGACGGGAATCATAGAATTGCTTTATGTCGATACCTAAAAATTGAGAAGATACCATTTTTAATTTCAAAGAACAGCTTCTCTCTTTTGAAATTTTGATATTCTTACAATCTCGCATCTTTAATAATATTATATATAATCAGCTATGGCAAATGAAGAAATAGAAGAAAAATGTATCCCTACCACTGTAGAGGTACAAGATATTCCTAAGGATTTAGAATTGGATGATATTGTTATAAATCCTAATAAATGCCTATTAAACTCGTACAATGTAACAAAAAAATATCCCGATATATATTTAGTTGAAGGTGTTATTTTGTTGATTGACCATAATAATTGCGGAACAGCGAAGGAACATGCATGGAATTTAAAAGGCAATATACATTTTGATGTAACGAAAACCCTTTGGACAACAGAAGAACATAAAGAAGTTGCCCAAACAAAATATATAGCTGTTAAAATTCATACTTATGAGAATATTCAAAATTTAAAGTCTTTGGAATTTAGCGAATGTACAAAAGAGGGTGCATTTGCTCTAAACTTTAAAATATCTAATCAGCAAAAAAAATGAAAACTGAAAAGCACCCAGTGTCCCCACCGGGTGCTAACCACAAAAATCCTCAATTACAGATAGCATAAAATCTATTCATAATGGAATTTTCTGTGGTAAAGATACGGAATTTCAGATTATTTCCTTGATTTTCCTTTCTTTTCAGGAAAAACGAATACCACATTGAACTGGTCGTCAAAACCCAGAGAAGCATCGAAGGGCTTTCCGGCTTTACTCTTGAAACCTTTTATCATTCCGGTTTTCTTTGTTGTTACCAGTTCCGTAATCTGCTTATCCGTTAATTGCTTATCACTTTTGTTTCGGAAGATAACCAGCCCGCAATCAGCATCATCACATTTTGCCACTTTCGGATACAGCAGGATCCGACCTGTCCCGCATTTCGGACAGGTTAAATCCTGCTGCGTTGATAAGGTGAGCTGTACCCCCAAAAGTTCGCTGGTTATCTGTGAAGCATGAACTTCTGTACTTTTATGGAAGGTATCGGGATTCATTTCCCCGCTTTCAATCTTGGATAGTGCGTTTTCCCACATACCAGTCATTTCCACATCTGCGATTTTCTTGTCCCGGACTATATCGTAAACCGCCAGTCCCTTTTCAGTCGGCACAAGGGCTTTCTTCTCCCGGATAATATACTGGCGGGTAAAGAGAGTTTCAATAATCGCTGCCCGTGTCGCTGGCGTACCGATACCGGAATCCTTCATACTGGCTTTCAGTTCTGCATCTTCCAGTTCTTTTCCTGCGTTCTCCATAGCCGATAGCAACGAACTTTCCGTATGTAACGGCTTGGGTTTGGTCTGCTTTTCCAGTAACTCAATATCGGAAAGGGGTAAATTCTCACCTTCTTTTAATGCTGGTAAAATGGAATTTTCTTCGCCTTCTTCTTGGGCGTTGAAAACAGCCCGCCATCCGGCAGACTTTATTACTGTTCCTTTCACTGCAAAAATACTCTCGCCATTGGTGAGAGAAATTGAAGTAACTTCCTTGACACACTTTTCCGAAAAAGCTTCCAGCATCCTTCCTGCAACCAGTTCATATATTGCCTGTTCATCCGCCTGTAAACTGCCGGGCTTATTTTCGGTAATAATCAGGGCATGGTGGTCGGTAACTTTCTTATCGTCCACCGAACGCCAATTCAGATTGCTACCATTCATTGATTTTGCGTAGCCGGCAAACCGGTCGTAAGTTTCCAGCAAGGAAATACGTTCCGGTATTTCTTCGAAAACGTCTTGTGATATATAACGTCTTCCGGTACGGGGGTATGAAAGCAGCTTGCCTTCATACAGTTTTTGTGCAATAGACAGCGTTTTATCTGCGGAGAAATTAAGTTTTGTATTGGCTTCCTTCTGCAAGGTGGTAAGGTCATACAAAAGCGGTGGTTCTTGGTTCACTTCCTTACATTCTATCGATTTAACCTGCACCAGACCGCTATCCTTTATTATTTGCAGCTTGTCGATGGCAGGTTGCTGGTTATCGAATTTTTCTTCTGAAAGGGCTGAAAACTCGATATTGTCTTTCCCGGTTTGTAATTTCAGTTGCCAATACTTCTGTGGAACGAAGTTCTTATTCTCAAGGTAACGGGAACATATCATAGCCAGCGTGGGTGTCTGTACCCGTCCCAAAGAGTATGTCCCTCTTTCGGCAGCTATACTTAATGCTTGGGAAGCATTAATACCAATAAGCCAATCAGCTTCGCTTCGTGCCTTTGCCGACCGGAAAAGGTTATCGTACATAATCCCGTCCTTGAGATTCTGCAATCCGTCCCGGATGGCTTTATCCGTCAAGCTACTTATCCATAAGCGGACGAAAGGTTTCCGGCATTCAAGATATTGGTAAATGTACCTGAATATCAATTCACCTTCTCTTCCGGCATCAGTCGCAACGATAATCTTATCGCATTGGTCGAATACTTCTTTAATAACCTTGAGTTGCTTAACCGTCCCAGTATCGGGCTTATATCCTTTGTCGGTTTTTACCTGACGGGGAATAAGCTGGAACGACTGCGGTAGTATGGGTAAATTTTCCCGCCTGAAGTTTTCGATTCCGTAGGCATCAGGCATGGCAAGTCCTACCAAATGACCGAACGCCCAGGTAACGATATATCCGTTACCTGAAATGTTCCCGTCATTCTTTTGTGTTGCTCCCAGTACGGTGGCTATATCCCTTGCCACACTGGGTTTTTCTGCTATTACTGCTATCATTATATAATTGGATTTTTAGATAAATCCGGCTGCACTCGGCATAGCTCAAACAGTTTGGCTCTGCGCTCGTTTGCACGGCTTTTGTGGTTTATAATTATTTCATTTTGCGACCTTGCGACTTTTTAGGTTTGTCGGGCTCCTGTTCTTCTTTCTTTTCTTCCCGCTTTTTCTTCTGTTCCCCAGTAGGTGTAGCCTGTCCGGGCTTCAAAGGTTCTTTCGTATGCTTGGTCGCTTCGTTCGTTTTGCCTTCGGAATTGACCGCTACCTGTGTTTTATGTTCGTTGGCAGGGGTTATTTCTTTGGCTTTCTCTTTTGCCTTATCAGGATTGAATTTGTAGAAATCTAGCTTCCCTTTTTCATGGTTTACCTTTACATAGGCGTTATATTCCTGACCTTCTTTATCTTTCAGCCCTTTTACATAGATGGTTTTATCCGCCCGCAAATCAGCCTGCTGTTTGTCGGATAATTCCACTCCTGCAAGGGATTTGGGAATACGAACCCCTTCGGGCTGGTCGTTTCTTTGCTGTTGCCCCTGTTGCCGGGTTTGCTTTTGCTCTTTTTCGGGAAAGATAAATTCAAGGCTGCGTTTTTCCGCATTGATCTGAACGAAGGCAGAAAATGGTTTATTCTTGGCGGAAATCATATTTTCAAGGAATACCGCTTTACCTTCCATCAGGGCAGTTTTCTGTTTTTCATCCAGCCTAACACCTTTTATTTCATCGGGTAGTTTGAGGGACGAAGCCTTCATGGATACCAGTTCATTGGTCTGTTGGTCGATACTGATAAAAGAAGGTACAAACTCACCTGTACGGTAGTTTTTCACATCAACAATCCTTCCCATGTTTCCAGTTTCCCGGAGATTCTTTTTGTCTTCATCAGTGAACTGGTGTCCAAAGAACGGACGGTCAAGTTCCGGTTCTTTGCGGATACCATGAATTGCCAAAACCACATTTCCTTCACTGTCCGGACGAAACGAAAGACGGGCATCCGTTTTCATTACCATTGACCCGAAGTTGGCTTCAATCGGAAAGGTAGAAGGGGACTTATATCCACGCAGCATAGGTTCTAAAGCCTTTGACTTTTCAAGTTGTTCTTTGGTGATACCCAGATTTTTCAGGTCGTCCCAGTTGATTTTGTTAGGGTCAATGAAATACTTATTCGTATCGGGCTTCTGTTCCTGTGCTGTGGATTCTTTCGGATTTTCCACTTTCAGGTCTTTAGGCTCGATACGGATTTTATCAAGCATTTCATCCGCAGCAGGTGTCGGGTTCTTGATATTCTCCTGAATGATTTTGACTGTCCGTTCGGTGTCTTCGGGGGCTACTTTGAAGAAACTGAAACGGGTCGGGTCTTTTAGTTGGCTGAAAAAGTTCTTCAAGAAATTTTCAAGAGCGTTACCCTGCTTATCCACTTTCAGGAAATCGTTGTTATGTTCCTGCTTTGGCGGAACAGTTTGCAGTTCCCCGTTTTCATCAATACCCTTTACGGCATTAATCGTTTTCTTTTCCTTGTCAAAGACAAGAAGAATGTCCATCATCTGTTCATCAGAGCCGGACTTGTTGTTTGAATTTACATCCATACTTTTGATTTTTTAAATGAATAAATATTTGATTGTCAAATCAAAAGTACAGGATATAAAAAAGCTGCCACCCTGTTTTTAGGAAGGTGGCAGCAGATGTCTTTGGATGGCGTTAAGTGACTTATCTATTACTTTTTGTATTCATATTTTTTCAAGTCATCTTTACTTACATCTTCTCTTTTCACATTATAGTGTTGAAGCAATTCTTGTATTTTAGGATTTCTTGTCAAGTCTGACACATCGCCAAAACGATTAGTATGAATTATAGTTTTTGCTTCGATTAACTCATCTTCATCTAAGGAGTTAAAACAATTCCACCATTCATCCGTATCTCCTCTTCCCTTAAATAGAAAACGATATAATATATATGTTTCCGGCATATACAATATTTTAAAATATTCATCTTCATCTTTCCCAAATGCTTCTTGGAAAAAATCTTTTCCTTTTCCTATTTTTCCTTTAGTCGCATTTAGAACCGCCTGAACAGCTCGAATAAACTTTCTATTCCAATGTATCCCCAAATAGTCCCTATCAAAACGATCGGCCCCAGTTATAGGGTGAAATTTCATAGGGAAAGAATAAATATTAATACCACAGTCATCGCACAAATCCACATTTATTTTGAGTCGTTTATACAAATCAACTGGCTCATCTTTTTCGTTGTATAACAAATAATTAGACAAGTGATTGATTCCGTTCTTTGCTGCTAATTTAACAGCATTCGTATAAGGCTCAACATATTTCAGACTATCAAAAGCTATCCTAAGTGGCCTGATGGGTATTTCGCTCAACAGTTTTATATTATTTTCATTAATTAAACGGGCATCAACTCCTTGATTGAAATCCACATATCTTAATCGAGGTAAACGTTTGTTATATTTAGAATATAACTCAGCAATTTGTGGGGCAACACTGAGCAACCGTTCTTTTGTTACATTGTCAAATTTTATTAGATTATTTTCATCTAATAGATTATATAGTTCTTGTTGCTTTTCCCCTTTTATTTTTCCTAATAGATCTTCAACCAGCTCATACATTCTCCGAATATAAGCTCTATCATTTAAGCCCTCAGACAAATTTTTTATAGCAATATCAAATTGATTCGGCTCCACATATGTAGCTCCTTTTACAAATCCTGCCTTTTTAATTTCATTTATTATATCAGGAAACCTTTTCGATGCCAAAACATTATTATCTAATAACAACAAATTCCTTTTATCCCCAAATTTCTCTTTGATTTCATCAATACGATCAGTTATAGGAATAAACTCATTGTATTTAGGTTCTAAAATTGGCACTGCACAAAAACTACACTTTCGGATACAACCTCTTGTCATATACCCATAATAGGCATCATTTTCGGGATACTTATAATCTATTTCATCCAAAATTGAATAGTCCAACGGCAATGTATCAATAACAATGTCATTATCGTCAAGAACACCGGGTTTATCCAGCAAACCTTTTAGTGGAACAATACCTGTGGCTGCAATCATATCATCAGCCAAGACAGTTGCAGTTACTCCCCCGACTTTTAACTCTTCAATATTTTTGACTAATTTTTTAGCAAAATTTATTGTTTCAACAGTAGTCTTCCAGTAAAATGTAAACAACGTTGTGACATATATTCTGTCATAAATAGGTTCTTTCTCGTATTGCTTTTTCCAATAATAGTTCTTACAATCAGACAAACAACCCACAATTAAAAATTCATATTTAGAGTCATCAATTTTTAATTCATCTATACATATATTATTCCTTGTTTTAATATACTGATAAATCAAATGTTTTTTTTCTTTCCAAAGGATTGAACGATCTATCTTTTCAAGACGTTCTATGCACATATTGGTAACATTTTGCAATACTAAGTCCTTCATTTCCCCTTTATAAAAAGTCACCTTATCACCTAACATACGATGATATGTTGCAATCTTCATCAACCCCATAGGCGGGTATTTATTTTTATAATTGGGCTCTAATAAGAGTATATTTCTCATTGCCATACTTTTTTATAAGTCTTAGTCTGAGTAAAAATATCAACCGGATGAATATTATTAAAATTCTGTTCGGATTCAACACCCTCACTCACAAAAGAATTATCATTTATTGAAATAAAACCTTGTTCCAATATTGAATTAAGAGACTGATATGAGGGAACGCCACTAGCAGTCAAGGCTGGATGAACTCCAATTACTGAAAAATGTAATAGGGGAGTATTATTTATACCTTCATATTTGATTACAGGTAGAATTTTGCACGAAAAATTGAATGATTTAAAATACATATGCAAATGATAACATACAAATAGTCTCACAATGCGAGCATTTTTTTCATGACCTCTCAATTTGTAATAATTCGTCAAATACTGTTTAATATAGTCATCAGGAGGATTATTCAGAAAGTCTTCCAGTTCTTTCCCTTTATAACTACAATGCACAGTAAGAAAAAAGAGAAACTTATTGGATATTTTACTCAATCCAGATTGAATTTCCAGCAGTTTTTGTATTGCATTAATCTTATAGACCTTTTGAATATCACCATTCTTATCAACAAATTCAATAGGAGATGCAATATCGTTGCAAAAATCTAAATTATAAAGAGTTATAAATTCACCGATTTCAAATTTAATTTCATTTGGGGAATTGTCAGATCCTTTAAAAATAACTTCTTCTAAATATCCATCATAAACAACAAAACCATCTATTTTACTCTCCCTCTCCAATTTTCTTAACAGAGAATCGAGTTCTTCAATGTCTTCTCTTGATTGGCTTGGATCAGAAGCTTTTCCATATTCACGACACTGAAACGCAATTACCATTTTTATATGGTCAATCCATTGATGTACATCATCTGCTGTTTTTGAAGGAAGACCAACATATATAAGCCTATCATCTATATTACGTGTTAAAAATTTAATCAGCGGCGCATTCCACTTTTCACGTATAAATAATTTATTTTGAGTGCTAAACTCTCCTGAAATATTGTCAGTCTTCACTTTGGTAACGATCTTTAAGTTGCTGCAAAAGTTTATAATAATTTGCTTTAGTTTCCGCAACTTGTTGAATAAATAGTTCATCAATCAAATAAATTATACTTTCAAATTCTTCATCTATTTTAAGTTCTAAGTCAACTAACAGCTCATAAAGATTCTCATATTTCTTTTCATCTTCTATAGGACTATCCGCCTTTATTCCTGACAAATCTTTTGCTATTTCGCTTTTGGATTTTGTAGTTTTAGGAACTTGTTTCTTCTTCTCTGTTAGTATTTTGATTCTATTTTGAATCGTAACTTCCAGTTCTTTCACTTTATCCTTTAAAATCAGTGCTTTTTCCTTTGTCTCTTCCTTAAACCCATGCCGCTCAAGTCTTCCATTGATTTTATCATAAATAAGCTTTAAAGAAACAATTTTATCAACAAGAATCTCTGTATCTTCTTCAAACTCATTATAGGCTCCAATATGCTGCTTAAACTCAGTGTATAGGTTAAAATATTCATCATCACCTTTTGTATATTCTTGATACTCCCCTGCCAAATCATCATACCTACTGGCGACCTCTGTTAGAGCCTTATAAAAAGATGATCTCAACGATGAATACTCAATATCGTTTCTTGCTGCATTCGGTAATATTTTAGGATTCACAATTATTACCTCACCACTATATCTGTCAAAAAAAGGTGTTACCCCTAGGAAAAAACTTCACTAAAGATTCTCTTCTGCCAATAGAAAAACCTTGTTTTTTTAATATGAATCCACGTAAACTTTTATTTTCCAGCTTCCTTCTAACAGAGTTTAAACAGCCCCATGCTACGCCATAAAATACCCCTCCGTTACTTTCAATTGGAAAGAATATTGGAGATTGAGGTTTTATATTTTTATTAAAATCAATATCGTTATAAGGTCTAAATAAAGCTTGAATTTTTGAGTTAACTTGCAAAACAAGATTGATTAATTCAAATTTTTGATTATGCCTCTCGCATATTTTCAAAATTTCAGATTCTACTTCTTCTGCATATGTAAACGTTGAAGAGTCGAATCTTAGAGGAATAACATTTCTCAAATATTCTGCTACCTCGTCATAATCTGATAATGCAGAATAAAATTCAGGTTCTATTCCTGTTAACTCAACGCTAGTACCTTGATTTGGAAAATCTTCAGAGTCAACTTCTCCATCATCTGTTAATGATATACATTTTTCGAGAATAGTTTGAAGATCAATAAGTTCCTCTGATTTTATTTCACCACTTAATCTTTTATCTTTTTGATCTTCAAGAATGGATTTCATTTCCCCAAAATCCATAGTTAAGATATTTGGAATGTCTTCAGAACCTCTACTATAAATCGTCATTCTTTGGCATAAATGAAACGCGCTATAAATACCGATTCCCATAAATCCGACATTTTTAGTTGGATTTTTATCTGAAACACCAATTCTAATAGCTTTGCGTAGAACACTGTAATTCATTCCGACCCCATCATCTGCGATTACAATTGACTCTTGGCGAATTTTTACTTTCAAATTTTTAGCAAAAGCATCCACGCCATTTTGTATATATTCTCGTAATGCATCCTTGGGGTCTGGATACATACCTTTAGTAATTATAGAAATTACCTCTGCGCCAATATCAAATTTACTTAATTTCATGGCTATATTATTTTCTTAATTCTTCATCTATTTTATCAATCAGATTTTTTGCCAATTCTCTTGGCAAAACATTTTCAATTACGGTAAAGACTTTCGATAAAGTTTTACGTTCACTTTTGGGTAGCCAAGAGTACTTATCAGTAACAAAACCACCTTTTGCTTTTTTAGGCTCAACTTCTATTTGAGTCGGATTTATATTCTCAGTAGTAACAACTCTTTCAAATATCTTAGAAACAGGCGTGTTGGGGTCTTCTGTTTTCTGTTTGATATTATCCAGTTTCTTCTTTGCTTCCTCTGCCTTTTTCTTTTTCGCTTCAAATTCTTCGTAAAGCTTTTCTCGATCTCCCTTATTGTTGAAGCCTTGCTTCTCTTTTTCAGCAACAGTTTTCTCAAATTCAACTAGTGCTTGCACATCTCTGTTTGCACTTCGTATTTTTGATGCAGTATAATATAAACCATGTAGTTCTGTGCAAAAAAAGTCTTGTAGCTTTCGTTCAAAATCATGGCATTTTGAATTTTCGCCAAAATAGTCCCGTCTAGAGTTGGGGATAAGGTCTGGGTGGACAGCGTGGATCTCTCCTATAAAATAGTAATTCCCCCGTTGAGTATTCCGATGAAGTTTTAACAATGTAGATTTGTCTCCCAGCTGGATGTTGTTTTTTCTCAAGCGAATTCCGGCAGCGATATTAGCTTCCCCATCAATAACTCCAACAAAATTAGATACGCCATACCATCCCCAATATAATAATTCATTGTTTTCTTTGCAGGAGAAAAAACGTAAGTCAAAAACTTCGTCAATCCGTTTTTTACTTCCATTACTCCCTGCATATATCGAAGTTGTATATCCTTTATAAAGTAAATCTCTATTTAGGTATATCTTATACTCATCTACATAAAAATCATTTTGATTAATGAATTCGTATATCTTTTGGCTAAAAATAAATCCTGTTGGATAGCCTATTGGGGCAACCATTTTAAGATAATCTTCTACTAATTTCTTATCCAAAAGAACATCATTTGTAACACCCTCTAGAATAACCCTAAAATAGTGCTTGTCAGAATCTTCCTTTTCTGTTTTCAGAGTTGTCACCTTTTGAATTACTTCAACGGCATTATCCTTATTATTTCGATCATTAATAATTTCTTTAAGTAAATGGGCATCCCATATCATTGTAGACTTTATTGGTTCACCTTTAAAAGATGTTTCAAAGGTAAGTTTCTCACAATAGCCTAATCCACCTAACCTACCAATACCTCTAAAACCTTTATCTTTCCCTCGTTGTTTCGTGGATTTCGCAATATTCTGAAGTATTGGCACTACATTCTCTTGTTCTATACCTGTTGCGTTATCGTAGATTTCAACACGTTGATTTATATCATCAATTGTAATATGAATTTCTTCTTCATTTTTACTCATCAATCCTTGTTCCACAGCCTTATCTATTTGATCTGCGGAGTTTTGAATATATTCACGATATATAAATCTTGAATCTTCATACATTCCTAATGTAAGAGATTCAATTACGTCTTTACCTATAACTGGTATAGTTTTATTCATTTTAGAATTCTTTATATTTGTAGATTGGCTTAGGGAACTTAATATTTAACAGCGAACGAAAAGTCGGATTTTGAATTATATATTCTCCTTGTTTTAACCTTGTCAACATTGATTTATATACTGATGGGACAAATTGAAAATCTCCTTTAGATAATTCAATTACATTTGTACGCCCATAAGCAAAAGTGGCACAATTACCTTTTACTCGTTTATGAATATCGCTAATAAATTGTTCTGCTCCAAAAAGGATTATCCCCAAAGATCTGCCCCGCTCAGTTATTTCTAAAAGTCTTTTTAGGATAGGAGAACTTTTAGGGACTTCTGAAGAAGCATATTTATTTAACTCATCAACGAAAACTACAATTCTTGAAGGGATGTCTTTTTCCTCCCGATCTATAATGCCTAATCTAAGATCATATATTGCTCTCATAACATCACCAAAAACAAATCCTTGTGTCTCTTCGTCTAATTTAGCAACATCGATAACAAGTACATCGTTTTTCTTTATATCACATATTTGCTGTCTTAATTGAACTTCTTTTTTACTATCACATCTATTAGCAAACAAAGATTTATTTTTCTCATATGATTTGTTAAAAAGTCGGTAGAACTTACGCCAACTTAACACCGATATGCTTTCTCTTCCATTACCAGATGAAGACCCTGCTTGCATATGTTCATAAATAGTAGCTTTTAACTCTTCCCATGTCGTTACATCCTTGAATTTTCCTTGATTTGTAAGAATATAATTTACAATAGATTCCATCGTTTCATTCGGATCATCAACATTCGCAAAAAGCAAATCCAAACTTTCTTTATCGTCTTCATAAACATATTTGTATTGATACGCTTTCCCTTTACTTAATAAGGACGAAACGTCTTCTTTTCTCGCATATGTAGTAGTATTAATATCCTTGGAATATGGAAATAAATATTTCACATTTTGAAAAGGTCGCTTTTCAATATTTAATTTATCATAGATTGGGTAAATCTCATCTAAATCTTTTTGAAGATCATTGGGAATATCGATAGTTAAAAGATCACGTCCTTTTACATTTAGCATTACAAAGGCTACTGAATCCTCTTCGTTTTGTTTGCGTATAAATTCATCTTGGATCGCTTTCATCAGAAACATGGCATATGAAGTTTTCGATGCTAATCCTGATATGCCTGATATATTCAAATGAGCGCCGCCATCAGGACCTATCAGGAATTGAGAATTCAAATAAACAGGAATCGTCTGCTGATTCTCTCCTTCATACATCTCAATGTATCCTGCTGGAAGTGGATTTTTTACATCATCCAACCCTAAAGCTTCTTCAATTTGTTTTCTTGTAGCAATGGACACATTTGCCCCATCTAAAACGGGAGTAAATATACTTTTTGTATTACCAACAACTCTGCATTTTACATAATTCATCCCAATGCGATCAGTGCGAGGTTCTGTTTCCAGTTTCCCAAAATCACTGGAAATAAAACCAGATAGATAGCTCGGCGAATCTGTAATATGAGAGATTTCTTCTATCACTCCATATGTAACCGAGTTATCTATATGTTGTACTACAACTACATCAAAAGGTCTTAGTTGACGCTTCTTATCTGTCCAAAAATAGAAATCATCTATTGTCGTAGGATTCTTTTCTGTTGCAACTATTTTCCCTATTAACATCATATTAGAATAAATTTAAAAGGTGTAAATCGCTAATGTATTGGCTTTTGATAAATCTTTCTGTTAGGTATATCGGATATAAGTGATTTGCCCAACGATTATCATTCCCATAACAAACAGGATTACGTTCATTAATAATATTAGCAGTAATAATGTCAATTTCATCTGTTTCCAGTCCGTTTTCACTTTCAGAGCCAGTCATCAACATTTTTTCTATCTTCAAAATCCCGGAAAATGGAGTGTTTGTAAACTCTGCATCTCTAATTCTTACATACCAAACCGCGAATTTAACATCTCCAAATTGTTCTCCCGGTTGATACATAAATGCCGGAGTTCTATGAAATAACTTTAAGTGTGCTATTGTACTTGCATTACTCTTGTTGTTTCTATCCTTAATTAATTCAGGATTAAACTGCTTAGAAACACCAATAACGCATCTGTAATTATTGCGAATTTTTGAAATTTCACGATAATCACCTGTCTTCATCGGTTTGTATTGCAATGATCCATCTTTCACTAGATAACTTGACTGATTCAGCAAATTTTTAGCTGTAAGTTCTGCTACAATCTTTTTTTCACTTTCAATCATTTCATCTTGAATCTTCGCAATACCCTTATTCTCATAAGTTTCACCTTTGTCCAGTCTATCTGAATAAGGTAAAATTTTTGAGACATGCAAATTATATTTCTTCAAAGCTGGCAACTGGTTGATTTTTTCAGTCAAGTTATTAAAAAATAATTCAGGCTTAAATCCGTCGGCATATGCATACATTGGGAGAGAAATTACCAAATTATGTTCCAGTTGAGTTTTTTGAAAAGTAGACTTATCTATTCTTTCACAGCATCCAACACCGATTTGTCCTGCTATTATTGGATATATTTTTTTCCTGTACTCGATATCATCAATTCTATATGTCCGCCTTGAGCCATCAAGAAAATATCTAAATAAAGGCGTTAACGTTTCTAATTGCTTAGATTTTCTCGTCATATCCCTCATTTGAGGAGAATGATCCGTTTCTCCAAACTCTTTCAAGCTGATTTTGTCATCAAGATTATCCTCATAAGCAACAGAGGGAACAGCTATAATATCGTGACAAAACTTAAACGATTTATAGCACTTCCCATTTGTTTCTTTCTCTATAAATGACAATATCTTACTCATAATCTATAAAAATAGCAATTACTATTATTTCGACTTTGTGGAAACCAATAAGTCTTTCACATCAACATCTAATAACTCTGCAATTTTTCGCAGTGTAGTTTGTGTTGGCTGACTTTTATTAGTACACCATCTAGATACAGTCGCTTCATTTTTCCCCATCATCTCTGCAAGCCATTTTCCTGTACGATGTTGTTCCGCCAATACAACTTTAAGCCTGTTTATCTGTTCCATTGCATATGTAAATTGACATTTTTTGCAAAGATATTGATTTTATCTAAATTTGAGTGTATAACTCCAATTATATTTATTCTTCCCCCTTCACCAAATGTTGTAACTCCGGGTCATTCTTGATTCGTTCCATTTCATCAATGACAATCTGCTTAACATCCTGCTTTATCCGGTCATAATTAAGTTGGATTTGTTCTTTCATCAGGTCGTTACCATCTGCATCCCGGAAGTCGATAATCTCCGGTATCTTTTCATAGCGGGCAGTTTCACGTTTTACCTTCTCGTTGTCCACTACGATTTCAGCATGGAAAATCTTTTGGTCTATCCGTTCATCGAAATTATCACTGACCGCACCCACGAACATCCCCTGCGTAAGATTGGATATTTTACTGGCAGGTATCAAACTATCCAGCTGTGTACTGATTGAGGTTGATTTATCCTGACGGTTGATTGTCATGGACTGGCGTTTCTGTAATACCTTCCCGAAACGGTCTGACAATGTTTTTGCTGTTTCTCCCACGACCTGCCCGGAAAAGATGTTTCCAACCGTATTTTGGATTACCTTACTTTCCTTGTCGCCATAATCCCTTGTAAGCTGGCTGTAATCCTGAAAGCCCAAACAGACCGCTACTTTATTTGAACGGGCAGTGGCTATCAGGTTATCCAGTCCCCGAAAGTAAATGGTTGGCAACTCGTCAATAATGACCGAACTTTTAAGCTGCCCCTTCTTGTTTATCAACTTCACTATACGGCTATTGTACAATCCCAATGCTGCCGAATAGATATTTTGACGGTCGGGATTATTGCCGACACAAAGTACCTTCGGTTCGTCCGGGTTATTAATATCCAGCGTAAAATCATCACCCGTCATTACCCAGTATAATGCCGGGCTTATCATCCTTGACAATGGTATTTTAGCCGATGCGATTTGCCCCTGTAACTGGTCTTGTGCTTGCGATTCCCACGCATCCATAAAGGGAGAAAGATAGTTTTCCAATTCCGGGTAGGAAGTCAGAATAACGAATGTATCTGCATACTTCCGGTTCAGGAACTCTATGGCGTGTGGGAACGTGCAATACTTTCCGTCCTTATATATCTTGAGAAACCAAATAATTGCTGCCAGCAGGATAATCGGGGATTCCACAAAGAAGTCGCCTTGCTTCTGAATCCAGCTTCTGTTCAGGTTCAGCATAATAGTGTATGCCGATTCGTAAGCATCCGATATGTCTGTCATAAACGCCGGATTGATAGGGTTACATCTGTGACTTCGGCGTGGGTCGTCAAAATTGATAACATAGAACGTGGGCTTTACTTTATAAATACCCGAATGGTTCATCAGGTGGTTGTATGCGATTTCCGATAAGTCCGGAAACTTATAATCATAACAATATAGAGCAAAGCCCTTCTCTATCTGCTGTTTAATGTAATTATTTACCACTGCGTAGGATTTACCACTACCGGGAGTTCCCAGCACAATAGTAGCCCGGAACGGGTTCACCACGTTTATCCATCCTTTGTGCTGTTTTTTCTTATACCAAAAACGTGATGGAAGATTCACCGAATATTCATTTTCCATCAGGCGGGTTTCCTGCATGAAGCTTTCGTTCTCCAAATTGAAAACATCGTCCATCATATTGTTTTTGAGTAGCCGGGACATCCATACCCCAGCGACCAATAAACATAAGTACCCGCCAGCCATTGACAGGATATAAAATGTAGCGTTCGCCGAAAGTGGCAATGGCAAATACAGCATCCACCAGTTCAGGAAAAACAGGATAAAACCAATAACAAGGAAAACATAAATCTTTGTCCATGTTATCTTTTCTTCCTTCACTCCTTTTGTCCCCAAACAACTCAAAGCAAGGAATATCACTGCAAATACTTTCGTTATCAGGATATGGCTGAACAGTCCTGCGGTTCGCTGGAAGTTTAACAGTATCTTATCGAGTACACCGATATTGATACCCCAGTTTACTATCGACTGGTAACAAAACCAGTAAATGTTGATTACCACAAATAAAATACTGATTGCCCGCATAAAGTCCATGACCTTGGCAAGTCCTCTTAAATCATCTTCATTTTGCATAATTGATTCTTTTTTAGATTGTTATTACATCTGCCGTCCGTAACGGCGTTTTTTCTTTTTCTTAGGAGTTGGCGGGGCTTTATCATTCCCAGCCGATGAATCGCTGCCACCGGGCAGGATACTGAAAAGGCTTCCGATTGTAGATTCTCCGCTTTCGGATTGCCGTTCTGACGGCACGAACGGTTCTGCCGAAGGTGTGAACGGTTCTTTTGGAACAGCCTGTTTTGTGTGTCCCTCGTTTACATGGGATTCTCTAAACAGGTCATTAAATACATTGGCTGAAAGTTCCTTTCCTAAACGAGAGCCGTTCAGGACGGCTTTGTTTTCGTGGTCGATAAAGGTTGCACCATATATGCGCCCTTCCGGGTTCTGCCGGAATACGACTTCAATACCTTTTTCTTTCAGGTTCTTTTCAAATTGTTCCTTTGAGCCGGAAGCTTTCAACGCTTCGCTTACCCGACCTTTGATATTGGCTTTCAGTTTACCCTCTTTCCATTTGATTGCTGATTGTCCTATCCTACGTTCCAATGCTTCATAACCGACCGACTTACCCAGCCGGGAAGATTTGATAGGATTACCCAGCTTTTCGCCTTTATCATCGGTTGCGGAATAAACTATACCGTTATACGCCTTGCCACGGATTTCACCTTTAACTTCTTCCGCACGTACATTATAAATTGATAACAGAGTATTCAGTTCCCCGATACTTTGGAACTGGTAAGTGTTTACTACGCCTTTAACCGTATTGGAAAGCTGGTGCTTTACATCACCCGCAGCATAATCGACCTTTCGGAACTGGTAGTGTTCCTGCTGTTGTTTCTTTTCGGCAGGATGCAGACCGTATTTTGCTTCCAGTTCCCGTGTAATATCTTTGCTCCGGCGGTGTTCAAACTTATCATTCAGTTTTTTGCCGTTCTCGTCCACCCGTAAGGATACGATATGCAGGTGGTGGCGGTCGATGTCTTCATGCTTGTAAACCATGTAGGGCTGATTACCATAGCCCAGCTTCTCCATATATTCCTGCGCAATCTCCGATAACTGTTCATCCGAAAGTTTATCGTCCGGGTGCGGATTCAGGGATATATGGATTATGGGCTTTTCGGTTTTGATGTCTTGGGGCAGGTGCATTTCAAAACATTCCATGCAACGCTGGATGTTGAAATTACCATCTTCACTTTCAAACATCCGGTTGCTGAAAAGTACCTTGCCTTGTTCTTCATCAACCTTATTCTGATTGTATGCCAGCGCACCGAAAAGCGAACTTCCCACATTTATTTTTGCAACCATTTCTGTTCAAATTCCTGTGTGAGTTCGATTATTTTCCGGCTTAATACCACCAGTTCTTCGGTCGCCTTTTCCAATTTATAGAGAAAAGAAAGGGCTTTCTTTTCGGTAAAATTGGTATTCAAAGCCTTTACAATCTGATTATAGTTTACACCGATTGCCCGGAATTGAGCGTAAAAAGTTGTCAGCCGTGTGTAATAATCGACTGCTGCCTTATCAATTTTTATCACTTTGAATGAACCGCCAAAGATTCTTTCTGTGATAAAATGCGCTTTCGTCCGCATACCGGACTGTTCAAAGAGAGCCAAAAAACGGGTATGGTCGGTCGCATTGAAGCTGACCGAATACCGGAAAATTGCCGGGTCTGCCTTTGGCTTTCGTCCTTTGCCACCTGATTGTGGCACATTCGTTTTTTCTTTTCCCATACCATTATTTTTTTTAAGGGTTTACGACTTCGGAGTACAACCCATCCCGGCTTATCCGGGCAAGGGGTTCTAAGCTGCTGAAAGAATTTCAAGCTGCTGAGGACACACCTTGCTATTTGCACGGCGCAAATAAAATCCGTCATGGGACGGATTAGCAGTTAGCCATAAGGTGAATGAACTCCGGGAAGCTACCGAACGGATACCTTTTTATTGGTTCAGATAGGATTCCGATGCAAAGTAACAGGGATTAATTATGCTGTGCCATAGCACATTATAGGACAAGCGAAGCCATATAAAGCCATACGAAGCCACTTTTAAAAACGGACGGTTTTTCTCCATTTATTTGCGGTCAGAATCAGTATTGAAATAGATAAGTAAAGCGATAAATACCGATGGAAATGTAGGAATGAATCGGACAATATGGAAAAACTGGTTTACTGATTTCAGGAAATCAAGAAATACTGGAATCAATATTTAAAGCAATCAATAAAGACAGATTGAATTACAGATAACAATATGAAAATCAATACTGCATGAAATAAAGCAGTCAGTCAATAATGAAGTAAAACAATAAAGAAATGAAGAAAGAAACATTATTCGTAGCCTTCTCTACCCAAAAAGGCGGGGTCGGCAAAACCACTTTCACGGTATTGGTGGCAAGCTATCTCTATTACCTGAAAGGCTACAATGTGGCGGTTGTCGATTGCGATTACCCGCAACACAGTATCAGTGCCATGCGTAAACGGGACGGTGAACAGATAAACAACGATGCCAATTACAAGGTGCTTGCCTTTAACCAGTTCAAAGCATTGGGAAAGAAAGCCTATCCGGTCTTGTGCAGCACTCCCGAAGCTGCCATCAGTACAGCCGAAGAGTTCCTGAAAACAGAGCCGATGGAAATGGATGTGGTCTTTTTTGATTTGCCGGGAACTGTGAACAGCGAAGGTATTATTAGTTCGCTGGCTTCTATGGACTACATTTTTACACCGATTACTGCCGACCGGGTGGTACTGGAAAGCAGCCTTTCATTCGCCATGACGGTAAACAACCTGCTGGTGCAGAATGAAGATTACCGGATACAAGGCTTGCACCTGTTTTGGAATCAGGTCGATGGTAGGGAAAAAACCGACCTGTATGGAATTTACGAAAACACTATCGGCGAACTGAAATTACCCCTCATGAAAACCTTTATCCCGGATACCAAACGCTACAAAAAGGAACTGTCCGGTGATAAGACTTCTGTCTTCCGTTCCACACTGTTCCCTGCGGATAAGCGAATGATAAAAGGCAGCAACCTTGAAGAATTGGTGGCTGAAATAGGATACATTATAAAACTATACTAATATGGCAAAACAGGAAAAAGTACAGGTGGATGAAGATTTTATGAAAGAAATCATTTCACAGGGTTTACCCATGAAACAGGAAATTTCACCTAAAGCAGTAAGTAAAGAACCGGATACGCCGGAAGTTATACAGGAAACTGTGGAAGAACCTGCCCGGCAACCGGAAGCAAAAACCATCCGGGAAGCTACCCGCCGGAAGAAAAGTACCCCTGCCGATTACCGGGAAACCTATTTTCAGAAAATGGAACTTCCCGACCGCCAGCCGATATATGTAAGTCGTTCCACCCATGAAAAATTAATGAAAATAGTAATGGTTATCGGTGAACGAAAAGCGACTGTAAGCAGCTATGTGGAAACAATTATCCTGAATCACTTCGACCAGTATCAGGACGAAATCAACGAACTGTATAAGAAAACTTTTGAAAGCCCGATATGATACTAAAATTAATGATAGCTGGGGTTATCCTTTACTACCTCGTCCTGTTTTGTCGGTTCAGGAAGGAAGCAAACAATTCCCCTTCCGAAAGTCCCGGCAGCCGTAAAAACGAAAGGGCTGTCGTAGGAAAAACAACTTTCCGGTTAAGACAAGTAGCGCCATCCGAAGACACTGAAAGCCAGTTTTCTAAAGGGGTTGATAATGCTTCTATATTTGCCCCGGCTGACACGGAAGACACCCCGCAGCCGATGGATGTTGAATTTGAAATGAAGTATGAAGATGAAGTACTGGAAGATGAAGAAATCGCACTTATCACTGGCGGTGAAGGTCAGTCGGCACGGGGTATCTCCTTTGAAGAAATGGCACAAGCGGTACAGGTCGTCAGGGAGCAGGAAGCCCCGGAAGAAGAGGAACGGAAAGCCCTGCAAACCTTGTCGGTTATGCAACAAACCAGCCTGTACGACACAATGATGGAACAGATAAACGGGGGCATGGTACGGGTGGCGGAAATGCTGGGTAAATACGATGCTGTATTTATCGCCCCGCCAAACGAAGCCAGCCCCGAAGATTTACAGGCGTTCGATATGAACGACTATATGTAGAACCTTTAAAACGAATCAGGTATGAAAGAAAAAGATTACGGTTAGCTGGGCTTAACCATTCAAAAAAGGTCAGAAGACCAACCACAAAAATTCTCAATTATTAATCCCGCCGGAATAGCGGACTATCCACCCGCTTTCCGGCATCATAAAATCAAGTTTATAATGAAAAAGAAAATATTTCTTTCCGCAGCCATCGTCTTGGCTGCAACTTCCGCATTTGCACAGGGCAACGGCGTAGGTGGCATTACAGAAGCTACAAACATGGTTACCAGCTATTTTGACCCGGCGACAAAATTGGTGTATGCCATTGGGGCTGTCGTTGGTTTGATTGGAGGTGTAAAGGTGTATAACAAGTTCAGTTCGGGCGACCCGGATACAAGCAAAACCGCTGCTTCGTGGTTCGGGGCTTGTATCTTCCTGATTGTGGCTGCTACCATCCTTCGTTCATTCTTCCTGTAATCATAGGTGTTATGATTAGCTATTCAATTAACAGGGGGATTGGAAAACCTGCGGAGTTCAAAGGGCTTCGCAGCCAATACCTGTTCATTTTTGCTGGCGGGCTACTTGCCGTCTTCGTATTATTCATCATTCTGTATATGATAGGTATAAACCAGTGGGTCTGCATTGGGTTCGGGGTCGTAGCGGCTTCGGCTCTTGTGTACTTCACTTTTATGCTGAATGATAAATACGGTACTCACGGTCTTATGAAAATGACCGCCCGCAAAAGCCATCCCCGGTACATTATCAACCGGAAAGCCATCCCCCGATTATTCACCTATAAAAGACAGAAGAACGCATGAGGAATATATTAAAAGCTGCCACATTGGAAAGTAAATTTCCCCTGCTGGCAGCCGAACATGATTGTATCATCAGTAAGGATGCCGATATTACGGTGGCGTTCCGGTTGGAACTACCCGAACTATTCACCGTTACCGGGGTCGAATATGAAGCGATACATTCTGCTTGGCATAAGGCAATCAAAGTATTGCCCGATTACAGTATTGTGCATAAGCAGGACTGGTTTATCAAGGAAAACTATGCCCCTGAAATTCAAAAGGATGGGTTAAGTTTCCTGTCCCGAAGCTTTGAACGGCATTTCAATGAAAGACCGTTCCTGAATCATACCTGTTACCTGTTCCTGACTAAAACCACAAAGGAAAGAAGCCGTACCCAAAGTAATTTTAATACGCTTTGCCGGGGCTTCATCATTCCGAAGGAAATTCAGGATAAGGAAACGGTAACGAAGTTTTTGGAATCGGTCGGGCAGTTTGAACGGATAATGAACGATTCGGGATTTATCAGCCTTACCCGCCTGAACTCGGACGAGATTACCGGAACGCCGGAAAAAGCTGGGATTATTGAAAAATACTTTTCCTTGTCGCAGAGTGATACGACTACACTACTGGATATGCAACTGAACCCCGAAGATATGCGTATCGGCGATAATATTTTATGCTTGCATACGCTTTCGGATGTGGAAGACCTGCCGGGTGCGGTTACTACTGATTCCCGTTACGAAAAGCTGTCCACCGACAGTAGCGACTGCCGTTTGTCGTTCGCTTCGCCTGTGGGCGTATTGCTTTCCTGTAACCATATCTATAACCAGTATATCTTTATAGACGACCATGCGGAGAACCTGAAACGCTTTGAGAAGCAAGCCCGTAATATGCACTCACTGTCTAAATACAGCCGTTCCAATCAGGTGAACAAAGAGTGGATAGAAGAGTACCTGAACGAAGCACACAGTCAGGGTTTGACCTCTGTTCGCTGCCATTGCAATGTAATGGCATGGGCGGATGATAAGGAAGAATTAAAGCATATCAAGAATGATGTGGGAAGCCAGCTTGCCTTGATGGAGTGTAAGCCCCGCCATAATACAACGGATACCCCGACCCTTTACTGGGCGGGTATCCCCGGCAATGAAGCCGACTTTCCGGCGGAAGAATCCTTCTTTACATTTATTGAACAGGCTTTGTGCTTCTTCACGGAAGAAACAAACTACCAATCATCACCCAGCCCGTTCGGGATTAAGATGGTGGACAGGCTTACCGGAAAACCGCTTCATATTGATATTTCCGATTTGCCCATGAAAAAAGGAATTATTACGAACCGTAATAAATTCATTCTTGGGCCGAGCGGAAGTGGAAAATCCTTCTTTACCAACCACATGGTACGCCAATATTACGAACAGGGCACACACGTCCTGTTAGTGGATACCGGAAATTCCTATCAGGGATTATGCGAATTAATCCACCGGAAAACTGGCGGGAAAGATGGCGTGTATTTTACATATACCGAAGATAACCCGATTTCATTTAATCCATTCTATACCGAAGATAATGTCTTCGATATTGAGAAACGGGAATCCATCAAAACGCTTATCCTGACCTTGTGGAAACAGGAACATGAAAAACCCACCGGGGCGGAAAGCGTTGCCTTGTCCAACGCTGTAAGCGATTTTATTAACCTGATTACACAGGATAAGTCCATCGTACCCAGTTTTAATTCCTTTTACG
>JAJDGO010000039.1 GCA_030265685.1 Bacteroidales bacterium OttesenSCG-928-M11 | reverse complement strand
AATTAGTTCTTTTAATTTTTCAGACTCATCTTCTTGTTTTCGATTCTTAAAATGAACTTTGCTTTCTATATAAATTTGAGTAGATAAATTCACGGCAATTCGGCTTATTTCCGGATCAGAATGATTAATAAAGTAATACTCTGCCTTAAAATCAGTTGTATTGCATTTACTATATCCTTCTTCTAATATTTGCTGGTAGCTCGAATTTGAAAACTGCAATTCGTCAATCTTCAATTCGTTAAAGATATATTCGGCAACTTTGACTTCTTTTTCTTCATTTGTATCAACATTTGCTTCCTTATAAAGGGTCAACTCTCCATATCGAACCAAATAATACAAAATTGATTCCTCATATTGTATTAAATCTTTATTGACAATAACATCTGATTGTCCTTGTTTCGGTTGAGAATAATAGTCTTCCGTTACTTCCGGTGTTTCGGGATCCGGATATAAACTTTTCTTTTTATCTTTCCAAATTTCCTGTCTTTTTCGAGCCACATTTCGAGCCAAACTGGCTTCCGGCATTCCTACAACCGAAGAACACTCTTTGATGTACACTAAACGAGCGATTTCTTCCGGAATCAAAGCGATTGTATCGACGATATTTTCAATCATCTTCACTTTTTTAGCCGGATCATTTTGTGCTTCTTTTATTAACAATCCAACCTTGAACCGAATAAAATCAGTTTCATTTTCTATTATGTAAGTAGAAAATGACTCGGCATTTTGTTTCTTCGCAAAAGAATCCGGATCTTCACCATCCGGCAAAAGAACAATTTTAATATTTAATCCGTATTCCAATAATAAATCAATTCCTCGTATCGCAGCTTTAATACCTGCTGCGTCTCCATCATAAAGAACAGTTACATTTTTTGTAAAACGATGAATTAAACGAATTTGCCCTAAAGTCAAAGCCGTACCAGAAGATGCAACTACATTCTCTATGCCTGCTTGATGCATAGAAATAACATCCGTATAACCTTCAACCAAAAAACATTTATCTTGTTTAACAATGGCCTGTCGTGCATGATAAATACCATAAAGTTCATCACTCTTATGATATATTTCACTTTCAGGAGAATTTACATATTTAGCTTTGTCTTCTTTACGAAGAGTACGACCTCCAAAACCAACTACTTTCCCAGATAAAGTATAAATAGGAAACATTACCCGTCCCCGAAATCGATCAAAAATTGACTTATCATCTCTTAGAACAACCAGTCCTGTTTTCTCAAGATAAGAACGATTGAATCCGGACTTTTCCGCCTCTTTAAGAAATGCATCCCATGTATCAATCGAATATCCCAAGCCAAACTTCTTGATAATATCCTCTCGAAAGCCTCTTTCGCGAAAATAGCTTAACCCAATGGCCTGTCCTTCTTCTGTATCAAAAAGATTATTAGCAAATGTCTTTTGTGCAAATCCGTTAAGAATAAACATACTCTCCTTATCTGTTCGGATTTGTTTTTGCTCATCGCTCATTACCACCTCTTTTATCTCGATGCTATATTTTTTCGCCAAATAGCGAAGAGCATCTGTATAAGAAAGGTTCTCATGTTTCATTATAAAATGAATTGCAGTTCCTCCTTCTTGGCAAGCAAAACATTTACATATATTTTTAGCTGGAGAGACATAAAAAGAAGGAGATGTATCTTCATGAAAAGGACACAACCCAACATAGTTAACCCCTCTCTTCCGGAGATTAACAAAATCGGATACAACATCGTAAATCTGAGCGGCAGACTTGATTCGCTCTATAGTAGCATCATCAATCATCCCTACAAAGGTACAATATTTTAGAAAGTTTCCTAATGTTTTTTTTGTTTCAAGAAGAGAATTATACTACTTTTGTGGCTTAATCCAAGTATTTCTACATGAAGCGTACACTCTTATTTATCTGGGTCTTATCTTTAATATCCCACCTTAGCTTATTTGGACAATCCAAAACCGAGATACGAGCAGCTTGGCTAGCCACTAACTTTCGTATTGATTGGCCTTCAAAAGCGTTTATGAATTCTGATGACATCAATAACCAAATGGACGAATTCATCAATATTTTAGACAAGCTAAAAGAGGCAAATATCAATATGATTTTCTTACAGACTCGCTTTCAAGGAAGCGTAATTTATCGATCAGAGATAGAACCTATGAGCTCTTATATCGCAGGAGTAGAAAACACCTGGTCTAAATATGACCCTCTCAAGTTCGCTATTGACGAATGCCACAAACGAGGAATCGAATGTCATACTTGGTTTGTTACCTACAACTTGGGGAGCAAAGACAAACCATCAGAAACAACTACCAAAAACTTTGATCTAATAAAGGCCGGAGAAAAAGAATATTGGTTAAATCCAGGCGATTTAAGAACAAATAAATATATCCTGTCTTTAGTAAAGGAACTTGTTTCAAATTATGATATAGACGGCTTACATTTAGATTATATACGTTATCCTGCCGAAGCAACTGATTTCCCAGACGAAGATACTTTTCTACAATATGGAAACGGAAGCAACAAAGCAGATTGGCGTCGAGAGAATATCAATCGCCTTATTTCTCAAATACACAACACCGTTAAATCACAAAAGCCTTGGGTACAGATAAGCGCTGCGGTTGTTCCATACTACACCAACCTTACCGAAACTCAAAAATCTCATTGGACTGCCATGCATGATGCGTTCCAAGATCCTGAAGAATGGATCAAAAATGGCAAGATTGACTTTGTTGTTCCGATGATTTATAATAAAAGTTCTTTATTTGGCGCCGCAGTCAAAGACTGGATGAACCGGAATCATAATCGTTATGTTGTAGCAGGTGTTGGTACTTACTTATTAAACGAAAAAGAAGCCGGAGGAAATTGGCCTCTAAAAGAAATTTCTGATCAAATCAAGCTCGTTCGCGACAACAATATGCATGGAGTAGCTTTTTACAGTACAAAAACTTTAGTAAACAACCAAAAAGGTTTATTCAATGAACTCAAAAAGAACCAATTCGACAACCCTGCCCTATTGCTTCCATTAAACTGGCTGAGTCAAAGTATCCCCGCAACACCTAATCGTCCAAAAATTATGCCGGCAGGTGATTATTTATTTGTAAAATGGGATGAAGTAAAAGCCCCACATGTTAGCAGATTATTCTATAATGTTTATCGTTCAACTGAATCACCGGTAGATATAACTAATCCAAAAAATTTAGTAGACACCCGCATTGAGGGAACATCTCTTTTCCTTCCTACTCATGATAAGAATGGATATTATTATGTTGTAACAAGCTACGACCGGTATCACAACGAGAGTTTACCATCGAAAGAGATATTCTACCGTCCATAACTCTTTATTTATGTATATATTTAGAAGAAAGTAAAAAAGAAATAACTATTTTACGAAAAATAAAAAAATAATCATTACTTTCGAACCATAAAAACGAAAATGATTTAATTTATCAAAACTCTATACGAATATGAAACAAAGTATAACTATCCTTTTGATCGGACTATTCTTATTCTCTTGTACTTCTTCAAAGATGACTCCAGAAGAAAAAAAATTAAAACAACTACAGGTATCCTCTATGATTTTGAGTAAAGAATATACCATTAATGCAACTCAGATGTCTCCTTCCAAAGGAGGAGTAGTACAATTAACCGGAGGTCATTATCTAAGAATCAATGGAGAGTATGCAACAGCCTACTTACCTTACTTTGGAAGAGCACATGTAGCTCCTCATGGAGAAGGTGGTATTCAATTTGAACAAGAAAAAATAGAAGACTATGAAGTCAAAAAAACAAAGAAGGAAGACGGATGGAATATATCTTTTAGAATTGACACGCCTGATTTGTATGGATACCATTTCTTTTTAACCATATTCGACAATGGAAATAGCTCTTTCAGTGTTAGTTCCTCAAAACGAGATCCAATTTCATTCTATGGAGAATTGGAAACTCCGAAAATCAACAAATAGTTAATTTTGCTAACCTGAGTTTGCAAATCAGAAATAAATAGCTACATTTGCACCCTCAGTAGTAAAATTATGGATTCTCTGTATGCAACGCATCAATATTTACTAAAAAACACGCAGGTTCCTCTCCGCAGGAAATTAATGGACGAAATCAATTGGGGAGATCGTCTTATTGGCATTAAAGGATCTCGAGGTGTTGGAAAAACAAGCACCCTTATTTCTTATGCTCAAGAAAACTTTAATCCCAGTGACACCCAGTGTCTTTATATCAATTTGAATAATTTCCACTTTACCGTTAAATCAATTGTTGATTTTGCTGAGGAGTTTTGCATGAAAGGAGGCAAAGTATTACTCATTGATCAAGCGTTTAAATACTCCAATTGGGCAGAAGAATTGGCTGAATGCTATGACCGTTTCCCTGATTTACAAATCATATTCTCTGCCTCGTCTTTAGTTCGTTTAGAATCCGACCGTTATCAATTGAAGGGTAAAGTATCTAAATATAATATTCGCGGGTTTTCTTTTCGCGAGTATATAGAATTGAAAACAGGATTAACTTTTCCCTCTTTTTCGTTAGATGACATTTTATCAAATCATACAGATATAGTAAGAGAAATTACGTCAGAAGTCAGACCATTAGCCTATTTGAGCAAATACTTAAAAGAAGGATATTATCCTTTTCACTTGGAGAATCAGAATTTTTTCGAGAATTTACTCAAAACAATGAATTTCATGTTGGAAATAGACTTGATGACTATTAATCAAATAGAGCAGAGCTATCTTCCAAAAATTCGGAAACTACTGTATCTACTAATGTCTTCATCTCCTTGCAATCCTAACATCAGTCAACTAAGTCAAGAAATAGAGACATCGCGAGCAACGGTAATGAACTACATTAAATATATGGAAGATGCGCGCTTATTTAATCTTCTTTATCCTTTGGGAGAAGAATTTTCGAAAAAACCGGCACAAATTTACGCACATAATACGAACTTGCTATACGCTTCGGTTTTAGGAAATTTAAGCGAACAAACTCTCTATGAAACTTTTTTCTACAATCAAGTAAACAAACAATATCCTATTAATCTTGGGAGAAAGAATAACCATTTTTTGGTCGACACGAAACATGATTTTTTCGTAGGCAATCAAATGAAAGGTAAGTTTAATCCGGATACTTATTATGCAATAGGAGGAATTGAGCGTGGAGAACGTAAAGTAATTCCTTTGTGGGTTTTTGGTTTTTTATATTAATAATCAGTAATTTATAAATCATTAAATATAATCAGTTTTATGGCGAAACAAAAAAAATTCTTAACATGTGATGGAAATCAGGCCGCAGCACATATCGCATATATGTTTAGCGAAACGGCATCCATCTACCCAATTACACCATCTTCTACTATGGCTGAATATGTAGATGAATGGGCTGCCGCTGGTCGTAAAAATATTTTCGGAGAAACAGTTCGTGTCGATGAAATGCAATCAGAAGCTGGAGCAGCCGGTGCTATGCATGGTTCACTTCAAGCAGGAACATTATCTACAACATTCACCGCATCACAAGGCTTATTGCTGATGATTCCGAACATGTACAAAGTTGCTGGAGAATTGCTTCCGGGCGTTTATCATGTATCTGCCCGAGCATTAGCTTCTCATGCTCTTTCTATATTTGGCGATCATCAAGATGTAATGGCTGTACGTCAAACCGGTTGTGCTATGTTTGCAACAGGATCAGTTCAAGAAGTTATGGATTTAGCAGCAGTTGCTCACCTCTCTGCTATTAAGTCTCGTGTACCATTTGTGCATTTTTTTGATGGATTCCGAACTTCTCATGAAATACAAAAAATCGAAGTTCTTGAAAATGATGATTTAGCACCACTTATTGATCAAGAAGCTTTGGCTACTTTTCGTCAGCATGCATTAAATCCGGAAAATCCGGTTGCACGAGGAATGGCACAAAACCCGGACATCTATTTCCAAGCTCGAGAAGCTTGTAACCCATATTATGATAAAGTAGTTGATGTTGTCGAAAAATATGTTGATGAACTATCATCTCTTGTCGGCAGAAAATATGGATTGTTCGATTATTATGGAGCAGAAGATGCAGAGCGAGTAATAATCGCTATGGGTTCTGTTACGGAAGCCATTAAAGAAACGGTTGATTATCTAAATAGCAAAGGAGAAAAAGTAGGACTTGTTTGCGTTCACTTGTATCGTCCTTTCTCTGCAAAGCATTTCTTGAGTACTATTCCTGCAACAGCAAAACGCATTGCAGTATTAGATCGCACAAAAGAACCAGGAGCACTTGGAGAGCCTCTATATTTAGATGTAAAAAGTTGTTTTTACAACAAAGAAAACGCTCCTCTTATTGTAGGCGGCCGTTATGGATTATCATCAAAAGATACTACTCCTGCTCAAATATTGTCTGTTTATGAAAATTTGACTTTACCTGAACCGAAAACAGGATTCACAATTGGTATTGTAGACGATGTAACATTTACATCTCTTCCTCCAAAAGAAGAATTAACTTTTGAAAACGGACCATTCGAAGCTAAATTTTACGGATTAGGAGCCGATGGAACTGTAGGAGCAAATAAAAACTCTATCAAAATCATTGGAGATAATACCGACAAATATTGCCAAGCTTATTTTGCTTATGATTCAAAAAAATCAGGAGGATTTACTTGTTCTCATCTACGCTTTGGAGACAATCCTATTCGTTCTACTTATTATGTAAACACCCCCGATTTTGTTGCGTGTCATGTTCAAGCTTATTTACGCCTTTATGATGTAACAAAAGGTCTAAAAAAGAATGGAACTTTCTTATTGAATACAATCTGGAACGAAGAACAAGTTAAAGAGCATCTCCCTGAAAATATAAAACTCTACTTAGCTAAGAACAATATTGATTTTTATATTATTAATGCGACTGGCATTGCTGCTGAAATCGGATTAGGAAATAGAACCAATACGATTCTACAATCTGCATTTTTCAAAATTACAGGTGTAATTCCTTACGAACTTGCCGTTGAACAGATGAAAAAATTCATTGTTAAATCATATGGCAAAAAAGGAGAAGAGATAGTAAACATGAACTACGCCGCTGTTGATAGAGGAGGTGATGTTCATAAAGTAGAGGTTCCTGCAGAATGGGCTAATATTGTTTTAGAAGAAGAAAGGCACGATGCAAATGTACCTGAGTTTATCAGCAAAATAGTACGTCCTATTAATGCTCAGAAAGGCGATGACCTACCGGTTTCTTCATTCAAAGGCCGCGAAGACGGAACTTGGGTTCAAGGAACTGCTGCTTACGAAAAACGAGGAGTAGCTGCATTTGTTCCGGTTTGGATTCCTGAAAATTGTATTCAATGTAATCAATGTGCTTATGTTTGTCCTCACGCTGCAATTCGTCCGTTTGTATTGGACGAAGCTGAACAAGCTAAAGCTCCGGCAGATATGGAAATGTTGAAAGCAACCGGAAAACAATTCGCCGGCATGACTTTCCGAATGCAAGTTGATGTACTTGATTGTATGGGATGCGGAAACTGTCCTGATGTATGTCCTGGTAATAAACAAGGAAAAGCACTTAAGATGGTTCCTATCGAAGAGCAATACAACAACCAAGCAAATTGGGATTTCTGCGTAAAAGAAGTGAAAACAAAACAACATTTAGTAGATGTATCTTCAAATGTGAAAAATTCGCAATTTGCCACTCCTTTGTTTGAGTTCTCCGGAGCTTGTTCCGGATGTGGAGAAACCCCTTACGTAAAATTAATCTCTCAACTCTTTGGTGATCATCAAATGGTAGCCAATGCAACTGGATGTACTTCTATTTACTCTGGTTCTGCGCCGTCAACTCCTTATACTAAAAATGAACAAGGACATGGTGTTGCTTGGGCAAACTCTTTGTTCGAAGATAACGCAGAATACGGATTAGGGATGAACATCGGTACGGAAAAAATGCGCGACCGAGTAGAAAGACTAATGACAGAAGGCTTAAGTTGTTCTTCTTGTTCAGACGAGATGAAGACACTTTTCCAAGAATGGATAAACAATCGCAATGATTATTCTAAAACTCGCGAAATAGCAGACAAATTAATACCAATGGTTAAGTCTTGTTCTTGCGATATTTGCAAACAACTTTCCGGATTAACTCACTTCTTTGTTAGACGTTCTCAATGGATTATTGGAGGAGACGGCTGGGGTTATGATATTGGTTTCGGAGGTTTAGACCATGTAATCGCATCGGGACAAAATGTAAATATCTTAGTAGTAGATACTGAAGTATATTCTAATACCGGAGGACAATCATCTAAATCAACTCCAGTGGGAGCTGTTGCTAAGTTTGCTGCCGCAGGAAAAAGAATCCGTAAGAAAGACTTAGGAATGATTGCGACAACCTATGGTTATGTTTATGTAGCACAAGTTGCTATGGGAGCAAATCAAGCACAAACATTGAAAGCTATCCGTGAAGCCGAAGCTTATGATGGTCCATCTTTGGTTATTGCTTACTCTCCTTGTATCAATCATGGCTTAAGAAGTGGTATGGGCAAAGCGCAAGCTGAACAAAAAGCAGCAGTAGAATGTGGATATTGGCACTTATGGCGTTTCGATCCTCGCTTAGAATCGGAAAATAAAAATCCATTCCAAATAGATAGTAAAGAACCGGATTGGTCTAAATTCCAAGACTTCTTAAAGAATGAAGTCCGATTCTCTTCTTTGATGAAACAATATCCGGCAGAAGCAAAAGAATTGTTCCAAATAACTCAAGAAAATGCACAATGGCGTTATGATGGATACAAACGTCAAGCGGCATTGGATTTTTCAAAAGAATAAAAAATCCGATACAACTTAATTAAAAATAGTGAGATTCTTCAATGAGAATCTCACTATTTTTTTAAGTCCTATGCAACGTTTTTTATGAAATCTTCATCTTCTTATAAAAAACGAATGAATATGAAACGAACAACAATGGTTTGGGCTCCAATAATTGCCTTATTCTCTATCCTATTGCCATCTTGCTCTGAAGAAGATGATTATTATCCTTATTATAGCTATGATTCGTCTATTTATTCTGATTCAGACAAAGTATATATGTCTGAAATGATTTTATTTATCAGACCTTACATTGTAGAAAATGGAGAAAGGAAGTACATTATCACCGAAAAAATCTTTGATTTGAGACTAAAGATCAATAATTTTTGGAGCGGATCATTCGATTCATATTTCTTTGATTTAAGTCACTTGAATCCACAAGATCAGAATGATCAGTATTTTCTTTCAAAAGAAGCGATCCCCTACCCTTTTTCCATTGAAATATCAACAGTTCCTGACGAATTACTTACCGCCGGAGATTATTCTAATCTACTAAACAATCGCTGGAATCTACAACCTGGAGCTTATATTACCCAAATACAATCGTTTTATATACGAACTATCGAAGGAAAAGATATTTTAGTAACTACTCCTTCACTTATTGTTCCATTAGAAATAAAAGAAGGAGTGGCAAGTGTAAATCTTGGTACATTTGATATTGAAATAAAATAACACGTTTATGAAACAAAAAATATATCTATTTATTTTGTTCTTTGCTCTTTGTCTGGTTTCTTGTAAAGATAAAGAAGCAGTTATCGAGGTGAAAAACAGCGTTGATAATGTGCTGTTAGAAAATATATCTATCAACGGATACGGAATCTCTTCCCGATTATTACCCGGAGAAACCGGCAAACGCGTATTTTATGAAGAATCAGATGATATTTCTTTCCCGATCAATGGGCACATTGAATTCTATATGATTAGCGGAGACAGTCGGGTATATCTAAAAACAAAAGAAGTATATACTCTCGATTTAGAGGAAAAACTGTTTATTGACATCACGAATAAAACAGAAGTAGAAAATCCCTTATAAGACAGAACAAAACATTGCGCTTAGCTCTTCCAACTTAGTTAATCAAAGTTAAACTTATGCTTTTAACTTGCATGTCTAATTATTTAGACTTACGTTTGTCGAAGAATTTAGACAAACGTTATTATGTTACAATTGACAAAAGCAGAAGAACAAATCATGCAAATACTTTGGGCGCTTGAGAAAGCAACCGTACAACAAGTATTAGAACATTTTACTGAAAATAAGCCGGCACGCACTACAATTGCCACTATTCTTTCTATTCTGAAGAATAAAAACTTCGTAGACAATACAAATCAAGGGAAAACAAACATATATTTCCCAATTATCAGCAAAAGCGAATACTCCCAATCGCAATTATCTACTATGATGAAGAATTATTTTGATAATTCTTTCGCCTCATTAGCCTCTTTCTTTGCAAAAGACAATAAGATGTCGATCGAAGAATTAGACGAACTATTGAACGAAATTAAGGTCGAATTAAAAGCAAACAATAAAAACACCCCGAAAGTAAAATGAATATAATTTTACTATACCTACTTAAGTCCGGCTTATGGCTTTTGATATTCGGAATAATTTATTGGTTATTTCTCCGTAAAGAAACTTTCTTCCGATTTAATCGCCTATTCCTATTGACAGGTCTTATAGCTTCGATGATCTTTCCGCTTTTGCAATATAACTACACAGTCGAAATAATTTCTAATCCAACTCCATTTGCAATCAATACATTTATTGATGGAAATATTGAAACACCATCATCAAGTGATTCTGTAAATAAAACATTCTCTCTGATTTATCTTTATCTCTTTGGAGCGATATTTTATGCTGTAATTAATACAATAAACGCACTACGGATTTACTCTCTTTTCCGCAAAAAGAAAGACATACCAACCGGCAACGGGTCATTCTCGTTCTTTAATCGGATATTTATTGACGATTCGGAAACCCAAAACGAATTAGAGAGACAACTAATCTATCAACACGAACAAGCACATGTAGACCAGAAACACTGGATCGATCTTATTATTTGTCAAATTGTTTGTATCATACAATGGTTCAACCCATTTGTTTATATGTATCGAAAAGCAATTAAAGACAATCATGAATATTTAGCAGATCAAGCTGTTTTAGAACACACCAATCATCCGGCAGTATACAAAGCAACCTTGATTAATTCTATCTTAAAAATACCGGTATTTAATACAATAAATTCATTTTCTAACAACAAAGTAAATCGTATTAAAATGATGAAAAACAATTCAAAAAACAAATTACAAAAATTCGCCGTATTATTGATCCTGCCAGCTTTGGCTTGTATGCTTTGGGCATTTGCAAAGCCGGAATATAAACAGATCTCTTCGACTGTAGAAGGTGTAAATAGTTCAATCGAAACCGATACTACTCAATCGCAAGGCGATTTTCGGATTAGAAATACAAGTACCCTTACGCCCCTCTACATTATTGACGGAAAAGAAGTTGAATCGATCGACAATATAGACGAAAAAGAAGTATTTGCAGTTAGTGTCTTAAAGGATAAAACAGCAATAGATGCATACGGAGAAAAAGGAAAAAACGGAGTTATTGTTATCGAAACAATAAAAAATAAAAAAACGGATCATGAAACAAAAACTATAATCCTCGAAAACGTAACTAAAGTATCGGACAACGACGAGAACATTGCCAATCTAAAAGCAACAAGCAGCAACATTAGTAAAATCACTACTGTACAAAACAAGCAAAATCCGGGCTATTCAACCGTAGAAATATCTGAAGAACAAAAGGGAATCAACGATCTTATAGAAGAACTGAAAGAAAAACCGGAAGTTATTATTTTTGTCGACAACGTCGAAATCCCGGCCAACAAGTTGAAGTTGAACGCAGAAGAAATAAAAGAAGTCTCAGTCCTAAAAGGCGAATCATTTAAAACAATCGTCGGTAGAGAAGGAAAAGAATCTGCCATCCTGATTACAACAAAAAATAAGTAAGCCTATACTATCAATTCTTTTTTTTCTACTATCTTTGCTTCAAATAATTATTATAAACATTATTTGTATGAAAAAAATTCTTGGTTTATTCGCTTGCTGCATGCTAGCTATTGCTTTCTTTTCCTGCGAAAAGAAAAATGAATTCACAATTACAGGAACATTTGCCGACGAAACATTTGATGGTTGTACCGTAGTTTTACTAGATCTTTCAAGAGGAAAAGACATTTCAAACGCCGTCGATACAACTGTTGTACAAGGAAATCAATTTGTATTCAAAGGCATTTCTCCTGATACTGTTGCCATTTATTACGCCAATGTAGAATTAGTTAATTCGGACTATTATCCTATTATACCAGAAAAAGGAAATATTATACTAAATGTTGCCGAAAGTGGTGATTATACTGTCTCCGGAACTAAAACAAATGACGAGTATCAAGAATACCGAAATAGCATAACTTCTATGGAAGAGCAAGC
>JAJDGO010000038.1 GCA_030265685.1 Bacteroidales bacterium OttesenSCG-928-M11 | reverse complement strand
GGTTAGTCCTTCAATATCTTTACCTCCGGCGGTTGCAAAGTGAGGTTGTCCTCCTCCTCCTCCTTTGATGTGTTTAGCAGCTTCTCGAACGATCTTTCCTGCATTTAAGCCTTTTTTAACCAAATCATCGCTGATCATTAAAGTTAGCATTGGTTTGTTGTCATTGAAAGATGCTCCTATGAATATTGATTTCTCAGGATATTCTCCTCGTATTTGAAATGCAATGTTTTTAACTATCTCAGGAATAAAAGGTCCTCTAAGCGTAAATACATCAATTCCTTGAATTTGTTTTTTCTTTTCGATAATTAACTTCTTAGTCATTGCGGCCCGTTCTTCGATAAATTCCTCCATCTTTTTCTTTAATTCGGAGTTTTCTTCGATGAATTTTATTAGAGCGTTTGTAACATCAGGAGTATTGTTAAATGTATGACGAATTTTTCGAAGAGTATCTTGTTCCGTATAGAGCATGTCTTCTAAAACTTCAGCGGTTACGGCTTCTATTCTTCGTATTCCGGCCGCAATAGAACTTTCTGATACAATTCGAAAGTTTCCAATACATCCCGTTGCTTTAGTATGAGTGCCTCCACATAGTTCGACTGATGAGCCAAAGCAAATCACGCGCACTTCTTCTCCATATTTTTCTCCAAATAAAGCAGTAGCTCCCATTTCTTTTGCTTGATTGATGGGAATTTGCCTACATTCATTTAATATAATATTCTCGCGAATTTTACGAGTAACTGTCTTTTCTACAGATCGTATTTCTTCAGGAGTCAGTTTTTGAAAGTGCGAAAAATCAAAGCGAAGAATATCAGGTGAAACAAAAGAGCCTTTTTGTTCTACATGACTACCTAATACTTCTCGCAAAGCCTCGTGGAGTAAGTGAGTAGCAGTGTGATTACATTCTGTTGCAATTCGTTTGTCTACATCGATTTCAGCAGTAAAAGTATCTGAAATATTGATCGGAAGTTCTTTCGTTAGATGTATGGGGAGATTGTTTTCTCTTTTTGTGTCAAATATAATAGTCTTATTCCCTTTTGAATCAATAAGAAATCCACAGTCTCCAACTTGTCCTCCCATTTCAGAGTAGAAAGGAGTTTTGCTGAGGACGATTTGATAAAAAGAAGAGTTTTTTTGTTTTACTTTCCGATAACGTAGAATGTGAGTTTGGCTACTTGTTTCGTCATAACCAACAAACTCGGTTTCTCCTTCGGAAATGCTTACCCAATCGCCGGCTTCCACAGTTGCAGCATTTCGGGCGCGATCTTTTTGCTTTTGCATTTCTTTGTCAAATCCCGACTTGTCAACACTCATCCCATGTTCGCGGAGAATTAGCTCGGTCAAATCAAGAGGGAACCCATAAGTATCGTATAAAGTGAAAGCATCTTTTCCTTCTAATATATCGTTTTTTGTTTCTGCTATTTGCTTATCCAAAAGTTTGATTCCGGTTTCTAATGTATGTAAGAATGATTCTTCCTCTTCCTTGATTACTTTTTCAATTAAATCTTTTTGGGCGCTAAGCTCAGGATATGCGTCTCCCATTGAATCAATTAGGGCTGGAATAAGCTTATGCATGAAAGCTTGTTTTTGATTAAGGAAAGTATAGCTGTAACGAACTGCTCTTCGTAAGATACGACGGATAACATATCCGGCTTTCGCATTTGATGGCAACTGTCCATCAGTAATGGAAAATGCAATTGTTCGGATATGATCGGCAATAACGCGCATTGCAATGTCTATCTTTTCATTGTTTAGGCCATATTTTAGTCCTGTTAGTTTGGAAATTTCATTAATGATAGGAGTGAATACATCCGTATCATAATTAGATGTTTTTCCTTGTACTGCCATACAAAGACGTTCGAATCCCATTCCTGTATCAATCACTTTGTTTGGTAATCCTTCGAGAGAGCCGTCGGCTTTGCGGTTGTACTGCATGAAAACAAGATTCCATATTTCAATAACTTGAGGATGATCTTTGTTTACCAAGTCAAAACCATTTATCTTTTCTCTTTCTTCTTTGGAACGTAGGTCGATATGTACTTCCGAACAAGGACCACAAGGACCAGTGTCTCCCATTTCCCAAAAGTTATCTTTTTTATTTCCATTTAATATGCGTTCTTCAGACAAGAATTTTTTCCAATATTCGGCTGCTTCGTTATCCCGTTCAATATTATCGGAAGGGCTTCCTTCGAATACAGTTACATAAAGGCGATCTTTGTCTAAGTTTAAGACTTCGGTAAGATATTCCCAAGCATATTCAATAGCTTCTTTTTTGAAATAATCACCGAATGACCAATTGCCTAACATCTCAAACATTGTGTGATGATAGGTGTCATGTCCAACCTCTTCTAAATCGTTGTGCTTCCCACTTACTCGTAAGCATTTCTGAGAATCGGCGACGCGTGGATATTTGATCGGGACATTTCCTAGTATAATATCCTTGAATTGGTTCATGCCTGCGTTAGTAAACATTAGTGTTGGGTCGTCTTTAATAACCATAGGAGCGGATGAGACGATCTTGTGTCCTTTGGATTCAAAGTAGTCTTTGAATGACTGACGAATCTCTTTTGCCTTCATATTTAATAGATTGTTATTTCCTAATTTATATTAATGAATTTGCAAAAGTACAACAAAAAGCCTACTTTTGTTTATTCTAATCAAAGAAATTTCACTTGATGAGGAATATATTTTACCGATACAACCCTCAGACATTAGCTTATGAACGCGTTTACCCATCTAAAAAGCAGAGAATTTGGGGCGTTTTTCGACACTTGCTTATAGGTGCTTTTATTGGAACAGCTTTGTTTGCAATTGCTATGTACGCTTTTGACTCCCCTGTTGAATATCAGTTGCGAAAGGAAAATCGTCTTTTGGAAAGTCAATTTAAAATCCTTTTGGAACGAATTAATGAAGATCAAAAAGTATTAAAAGATATTCAACGTCGTGATGATGAATTGTATCGTGCCCTTTTTAATGCGGATCCAATTTCTGAGTCAATGCGAAAATCTGGGGTAGGAGGGGTCAATCGTTATCAGGCCTTGATGGATTTGCCTTTTTCTGAGTTGGTTATTGAGACCACTTATCGTTTAGATCAATTGACTCGTCAACTGTATGTGCAGTCTACTTCTTATGATGAATTGTTGGAATTGGTTAAGACGAAAGAAGAGCGTCTGCAATGTATTCCTGCTATTTTACCTCTTAATAATAACGATTTAAGACGAATTGGATCGGGGTTTGGTATGCGTCTTCATCCTATTTATGGAGTGCAGAAGTTTCATGCCGGTATTGATTTGAACGCAGCGATAGGAACTCCGATTTTTGCAACAGGAGATGGAGTAGTTGAACTTTCGAAATATAGTGGTGGGTATGGCAATTGTGTAATTATTGATCATGGTTTTGGTTATAAAACAGTTTATGGACATAATAAAGAGAATTTAGTGAAGGTAGGTCAAAAAGTGACACGAGGGCAACAAGTTGCAACAGTTGGTATGACAGGTGATACGACCGGACCTCATCTTCATTACGAAGTTTTGGTTAAAGGGCAACCGGATAATCCGGCCAAATACTTTTTTATGGAAATGAATCCGGACCAATGGGAAGAGATGTTGTCAGTTTCGATGAATCAGTAATGTTTTATTTAGTCAACTTTAAAATATTTGAAAAAATAGTTGGAGTTTAAAAACTAATACTTACTTTTGCAAAAGAAAAAGAAACGAGAGATGATAATTAAAAATTTAACAGCAAATTGGTGGTGGCGCGATTCAGACTTAAAAAGGTGGATCCGTTAGGCTATTTTGTTGTAAAATAATAGAGATATTAGTTCAAAGCCGTAGGTATTCCACCTGCGGCTTTCTTTTTTGTATAAATTAAAGATGAATGTTTATGAGTAAGACAAAGCGATTTATTCTTCAAGAGAATGAGATTCCTAAAGCATGGTACAATGTTATTGTAGATATGAAGAACAAGCCTCTTCCGCTTCTACATCCCGAGACAAAAGAAATGCTTAAAGTTGAGGATTTAGAGCCTCTTTTTGCAACAGAGTTAGCTAAACAAGAATTGAATACGACTGATCGATGGATTGAGATTCCTGATGAAGTTCGTGATAAATATAAGAATTATCGATCTACTCCTTTGGTGAGAGCTTATGATTTGGAGAAGGCTTTAGATACCCCGGCTCATATATATTTTAAGAACGAAAGTGTTAGCCCTATTGGTTCTCATAAATTGAATTCTGCATTACCGCAGGCATATTATTGCAAACAACAAGGCGTTACTAATATAACTACCGAAACAGGAGCTGGTCAGTGGGGAGCCGCACTTTCTTATGCAGCAAAAGTTTTTGGATTGGAATTGGCTGTTTATATGGTTAAGGTTAGTTATCATCAAAAACCTTATCGACGTTCAATAATGGAAACCTTTGGGGCGCAAGTGATTGCTTCTCCGAGTATGACAACTCGTGCGGGGAGAAAGATACTAACAGATACTCCTAATTATCAAGGAAGTTTAGGGACTGCTATTTCGGAGGCAATAGAATTAGCCATGCAAACTCCTAATTGTAAATACACATTGGGGAGTGTTTTGAATCATGTGTCTCTTCATCAAACAATTATTGGATTGGAAGCTGAAAAGCAAATGGAAATGGCAGGAGAATATCCCGATATTGTTATAGGTTGTTTCGGGGGAGGTTCGAATTTTTCTGGAATAAGTTTCCCTTTCTTGCGGCATAAATTAACAGAGGGGAAAGAAGTGCGATTAATAGCCGCAGAGCCAGCTTCTTGCCCTAAGTTAACAAGAGGTTCTTTTCAATATGACTTTGGAGATGAAATCGGATATACTCCATTGATCCCTATGTTTACTTTGGGTCATAATTTTGCTCCTGCCCATATACATGCAGGGGGGTTACGTTATCATGGAGCAGGATCTATTGTTAGTCAGTTGAAAAAAGATAATTTGATTGAAGCAGTGGATATAAATCAACAAGATATTTTTAAGGCAGCTATGTTGTTTGCTCGAACAGAAGGGATTGTTCCTGCTCCGGAGTCTTCTCATGCTATTGCGGCTGCGATTAATGAAGCCTTGAAAGCAAAAGAAGAGGGTAAGCAAAAAAATATTTTGTTCAACTTGTCGGGACATGGTTTGATTGATATGGCTGCTTATGATCAATATTTATCTGGAGATATTCGTAACTACGAACTTCCGGATGAAGATATTGCGAAAAATGTTTCAGTATTGGAAAAAATAATCAAGTAAAAATTTTTGTTTTTGATTAAAGTATATTGAGCTGCTTCCATCAAGGAGCAGCTCTTTTTGTTTCATGTAAACATACAAAGCGTTTGTTAAAAGAGATATAAATAACGATAGTTTCTAAAAAACAATAAGAATCTTTGGCCGGTTTTCTGGGAATTGTTATATTTGTGCAAACTTAGAGATTTTGTATTTAAACCAAATCTCGTTTTAAATGTCTAAAAGACAAAATAAAGAGTATTAACATAATAAAATAGGAGGTTAACGAATGAAAACATTAAGATGGTATATGCTAATATCTTTGCTGTTTTGTGTTTTTTCTGCTGCAGCTCAAGATAATTTGTTTGGAGATGATATTTATACCCCGAAGAAGAAAGCTGTGGAAGTTGCAGCTACAACAAATAATATCCAAGCTCAAGCAGAAGAAGCAATTAATTATGAAACTCCAATATTGTTAGCTTCGTCGTCTTCGATCGTGAATGAGAGAGATGTTGATGAATACAATAGACGTGGTGGTATATATGATTACCAAACAGAAGAACCGGCAGATATAAATACTCCGGATACTTTGGTGTTAACTACATACGAAGATGGTGATTTGACAAAGCGAATTGTGAAGTTTCATGATCCGGAGCAGATTGTAATTACCGATACAGATAATATTAATGTGTATTATGATGGGGAATATTATGTTATTGACTTTGATGAACCGAACGATTCGGCTATTTCAATCAATGTAAATTATAATTATGCTTACGATCCTTGGCATTATGATCCTTGGTATTGGGGCTGGGGTTGGTATAGTAGTTGGTATATTGGCTGGGGTTGGTATAACCCTTGGTATTATGGAGGCTGGTATAGTCCGTATTATTATGGTGGCTGGTATGCTCCTTCGTATTATCATCACCATCATCACTATTCTCATCATCATGGAGGAGGTTATTATCCGGGTAAACCTGGTGGAAGTCGGGATTTGACTCCTGCGCATCCGCGTAGTTCTCGCGATTCTCGTAGCAATGTTTCTTCGGCTTCAAGTAGAAATTCAAATGCAACGGACGTGAGATCGTCTTCTCGTAGTAGAACTTCTTCTAATGTTTCAAATTCTCGAACTTCTTCTCGTACACAATCCGGGACAAATGCCAGTTCTCGCACAAGAGTAAGTTCAAGTAATGCTTCGAATAATTCATCAGGGAATGTAAGAAATTCGTCGTCAGGAACAACAAGGAATAGTTCTACGTCTACTTCCCGATCAAGTTATGGAGGAACGAATAATTCAACTTCCCGTTCTTCTTCAAATAGCGGAAGTTCTTATAGTAGTGGAAGTTCAAGCCGTCCATCAAGTAGCGGAAGCTCTTATAGTAGTGGAGGTTCGAGCCGATCATCAAGCGGAGGTAGTTCTTATGGAGGCGGATCAAGTCGATCGTCCTCTGGTGGTGCTTCGGGACGTTCGTCCGGTGGTGGAAGAAGATAATTAGAATTGTATTAAAATTAATAAGGGCGTCGGTATTACGCCCTTTGTTTTCTATTAAACAAAAAAATAATGAAAAAATATCTATTTTTACTAGCTTTAATATGGGTTGTTCAACTTTCTTTTGCTCAAGGAGAATTAGATGCCTATCGTTTGTCAAAAACCGATTTGTCGGGAACTGCAAGAGGGCAAGCTATGGGTGGTGCCTTTGGTGCGGTAGGAGGTGATATTACGGGAGTTATGATTAATCCGGCGGGTGTTGGTGTTTATCGTTCTTCAGAAATAACAACAACTATGTCTGTTCCATTCAAGACTCAAAAAACAACTTGGAACGGTAATGTGGAAAAAGATAATAATACATACTTCCGGTTTAATAATCTTTCTTATGTCGCATACTCTCCAACGGGAGGCGATTTTTTGAAAAGTGTAAACTTTGCTTTTTCTTATAATCGGCTACAAGATTTTTCTTCTGAATATACTGCGTCGGGAAAAGGAATGAAGACTGGACTTGCCGATTATATTTCTAATCTTACCAATGGAACAAACTCTAATCATATGGATCCGAGTTATGATCCATATAAGAGTTGGACTATTCCTTGGATAAGCACGCTGGCTTGGCAGGGTTGGTTGATAGACGAAGTTGGGAATAAAACCTATGCTCCGGCTCTTTTAGAGGCAAATAGCTTGGTTGATCCTTTGCTTTATATCAAAGAATCGGGCGCTATTCATGCTTATGACTTTGCAGTGGCTGGCAATTGGGGGCATACTCTTTATTTAGGAGCTACTTTTACGTTGGCAGATGTCGACTATCGAAAATCGACGTTTTACAAAGAACGGTATCCGGAAGAAGATGCAAGTTTTACTCTTAATAACTACATGGATACGGAAGGAGTCGGATATCAATTGAAGCTTGGTGCTATTTGGAGGCCAATAGATGCTTTGAGAATGGGAGTGAGTTATCATTCTCCTACATGGTATAGTTTGACAGATCGTTACTATGCAGAGCTTAAGACAATTTATCCGGATCAAATACATTATGAGTATACTCCGGACGGAGCGACTCGATACAAATTTCATACTCCTTATAGTTGGACGTTCAGCTTAGCTGGAGTTATCGGTACAAAAGCGATTGTTAGTTTTGATTATGAGATTAAAGATTATAAATCAATGAATTTGACTGATTATCAAGGTGTTGATTTTCATTCGGATAATGAATATATAGACCAAGATTTTAAGTTGGCTTCCGTGATAAGGGCTGGTCTTGAATATAAAATAACTCCCCAGTTGGCAGCACGTTTAGGTTTTGCAACGATGGAAAGTCCCTATACATCTAATCTGAAAAACGATAATGTAGAGCCTGCTTTGATCGGAACCATTCCTCATTATCTTATCGAAGGAAGAACCAATTATTATACAGGAGGTTTGGGCTATCGCTTTACTCCGAATATTTACCTGGATTTTGCTTTTGTTCATAGGACTCAAGAGAGTGATTTATACTATTTCCCTTCAGTGTTCTATGTGGATAATGAAACGAACGAATTGATTAAAGAAAGAGAGTCGACTCCAGCCTCATTGAAATCGATAATAAATACAGGACTTCTTACCTTTGGTTATAAGTTCTGATAGCGGATAATTGTAGCGAATTGTAAATAAATCCACTGTTTTTATTCTTTTTTTGATGATTACAAGTCTTCAAAATACATTTTTTTTGAAAAGAATTTGGTTATTAGGATTTATTTTTCTTACTTTGCATTAAATAATAATAGTCTAATCTAAATAAACGTATTGCCTATAGATAAACATTACTCTTTGAACCAATAAGAAAAAGTAATGATTGATTTGAAAAAAATGACTGACGAGCAGTTAGTTGTTGATTATGCAAATGGCAATAATGTTGCATTCGATGTTTTGTTAAGCAGACACAAAAGCAACGTCTATTCTTATATTTATTTCATAGTCCATAATAAAGAATTAGCAGAGGATATATTTCAAGAAACCTTTGTTAAGGCAATTATGACGATTAAACAAGGTCGCTATACCGAATCGGGCAAGTTTCGTGCTTGGATTAATCGGATTGCGCACAACTTGATTATTGATAATTATCGTCAAGAAAAGAATGAACAAACAATCTCGAATGATGAATGTGAAGTTGATCTGTTCAATAATGCGAAACTTTCTGAAAAAACAATAGAAGACGAAATTGTTAATACACAGATTTTGGCAGATGTGAAAAAACTAATAGACTATCTTCCCGATAATCAGAAAGAAGTTTTGCTGCTTCGTTATTATCAAGACTTAAGTTTCAAAGAAATAGCCGATATAACAGGAGTTAGTATCAATACCGCTTTAGGTCGTATGCGATATGCTATATTAAATATGCGACGTATGGCAGAAGAAAAAAATATGATTTTAACAGCGGATTAAATTTTTAAGAAGATTATGCAATAATAGGAAAAGAGTATCGTTCTAAATATAGAAAATCACAAATACTCTTATTGCCTATGCAGAAAAGATCTACTTTAAAACAATCTTCAGAACAGAGTAGTAAACAGAACGTCGGTACGTATATCGATATGGAGCCTGCGAAAGATATATTGATGTTCTTGAAGCAGTTTGCTCGAATTTATCATGTGGAAACTCAGTTGCCGGCTCAGATTTCGGGTGTGGTTCTGAATTAAAATGTAAATGCATTCTCATTAACAAAGGGAGATAACTCACAAGTTGTCTCCCTTTTTTTTATTTGATAATCAGAGCTTTGTCAAATGAATTTATTCCTCTTTATATTCTCTTTTTAAGGAACTTTTTTACAAAATGAAATATTTAACTAAACTTATTGAATAATTTGGATTTTATTTCTATCTTTGCTCGGTATAAATCCGATGTGTGGATTTATAGAGACCTAAATTAATTTATTATTGTTAAATAACAAAAACGAATTGTATGAAAAAACTGTTCTTTTTAGTGATGGGATTCCTGTTGATGATGGGATCCGCGAATGCACAGGCCATTATGCCTGAAGTGTCTGATGGAGTGGGAGACAATGGTCCTTGGTACATTATTCAAGTAAAGGGTGGTGATACCCGCGTTGGATTATGTTTTACTTCTTATTTTGATACTCAATTTTCTGAGTCAGCATTAAAAGAAACTTTGGAGCAAGAAATGGGTGACTTGGTAGGACGTTATCGTGTTGCCGGTAACCTTATTAATGTAACTAATTTAGATGCTCAATCTTGGAGACTATTGGCGGGTGATAATGGAAGCTATAAACTTCAAAATAAAAAAACGAAAAGAATCGTTTCTTATCAGATTCCGGATATTCAAACCAAAACAGAAGATATTTTGTTTTTGGATGCTAATCCTACCGAAGAAGCTCAAGTTGCCATTCTAAGTACGGTTAATGGTAAAAATGCTCAGGCTGGATACTTCTTCCTAAATGCAACATCTACTGTTCATAAAGGAACTCAAAATGCTTTACACCAATCAAATGAGTTGGGAGCTGGTAATTATAGTGTTATTTTGACAAGCGGAACCGCAAGTTGGGGTACAGGAGATAATTCTTCTTTCCGTTTTGTTGAAGCAAACGGTATATGGCCTTCTGCTAATGTTCTGAATTACACAACTACTATTGTTGGTGAATCTTCTGCAGCTCAAACAATTTCAATTAGTAATATTGGTCAGTTAACAGATGCTTTTTCTTATAAATTAGAAGGAAATAATGCAAGCGAATTTGCAGTGACCGAAAAAGAATGGACTGCAGCGGCAGCAGGAACTTTGGATGTTACTTTCAATCCAACTACAGCAGGTGAAAAAGAAGCTTTCCTTGTTATTACTAACGGAACTGTTAGCTCAAAAATTTTATTGACAGCAAAAGCTATTCCTGCTTATGCCGTTGTAATAAGCCCTTCTGTAGGTCATGCAGAGGCTGACGCAAACGGTGATGTTTGGTATCGCATCCAATATGCACAACGCTCTCAATTCTTTTTGGCTGCAAACGAAGTTGGTGGCCTTGTCGAAGTAGAACCTTATTCTAATAATCCTGGACAACTATGGAAGTTTACCGGTAAGGAGAAAGAATGTGTTATGGTTAACAAACTTGGCTACACAATCAGCTATACTACTACAGCTTCTTTCACTTCAGGTACAGGAGGTACACAAAAGCGTTTTATTGTAGCTGAAGAATCTGATGCTGTTGTTGATTTCTTGATTAGTACAACTGCTGGTGGTGGTTATGTGTTGAATGTAGTCTCTCTTACTTATAAAAATGCTACAGGAGAAGATGCTACTTTAGCAAATGCTCAGTTCAACAAAGAACGTGCTCCGGGTTTTACAAACTATAATTCTCTTGGAGATCAAGGAAACGCTCTTGTATTACATTATGCAAGCAAAAAAGATATAGCAACTCCATCAATACCTAAAATGAGTAGTGGAGATATCTCTTATTGGTATACATTACAATTCACTAGAAATGCAGATAAAGGTAAATATATCCAGGCAAATGCAGCTCCATCTATACTTACTCAAGTTGTTCCTGCTGAAATTGGATCGGAACATTATTTCAAATTTGTAGGTACTTGGAATAATTTCAAGATTGTTAGTTATGATGGAACTGAAGTTAAATATGTTGTTAATTCGGAAGGAACTGTTGTCGAAGATGGAGACTCTTATCGTTTCAATGGTTTCAGTGCAAATTCATTAGAAATTTATAACAATTTATCTGGTGTTTCAGGAGCATACTTGAACGATAAAGAAGGAGCTACTGTAGAGCACTATAATGGTGGTGACGGTGGTAATCAACTTAATATTGATTTCGTAAAAGAAGAATACTTCGGAACTTGGTATCAAGTACAAACAATGGGTAGCGATGCGGCTCGTAAAGATTTGGCTTGGACTGTTGAATACGACGAAGCAAACGACATAGACCGTGTGTACGGACGTGCATTAGCAACTGATGGTGGTGCAATGGCTTCTCAATTATGGGTAAAAGTAGCTACAGGTGAAGATACTTATGCTCTTAAAAACAGAGCTACTGGAAAATTGATGGATCTTAAGATGGTTGGTACTTATAGTGCTCCTATTGCTATCGTTACTGAAGATTCTGCTGCTGAATGGAAATTTACAGAAGAAAGCGCAACCGAAGGTTATTGGAGAATACAAGGAACTACCACTCCTAAAACTAATTATTCTTGGTTACACCAAGGTAATAACGGATTCAACTTCAATCTTATTGCAGAAGTTGAAACTTGGAGTAAAGAAGGAAACTCTCAATTCAAATTCATCGAATGTACTACTAACTTAACTGCTGACGAAGCTCCGGTTGATTTCGGTGCTGTAGTAGTAGACCAAACTGCAACTCACTCTGTTCTTGTTTCTATTAACAGAGACGTACGCGATGCTAAATTTGAATATAAATTAACTGGTGATGCTGTATTTGCTGCAGAATTGTCCGAAACTTGGAACAATGCAGGTGGTAATATCGTAATTACTTTTGCTCCTGTAGCTAATGGTACTTTCACTGCTTCTTTAGAATTTTCTTATGATGGTATTGAAAAAACAGTTGCTATTACAGGAACTGCTTTCACTCCGGTTTCTGTAACAGGAGTTACTTTAGACAAAACTGCCGAAACTGTTATTGTTGGAAACGAATTACAATTAGTCGCTACTGTTAACCCAGCTGATGCTGACGATAAAACAGTTACTTGGTCAACCAGCGATGCTACTGTTGCTACGGTTAATGCAACCGGTTTAGTTACTACTCTAAAAGAAGGAACTGCAACAATTACTGTTACTACTACAGACGGAGATCATACAGCGACTTGCGTTGTTACTGTTGTTCCGGTTCCTGTAACAGGAGTTACTTTAGACAAAACAGCCGAAACTGTTCTTGTTGGAAACAGTGTTCAATTAACAGCTACTGTTAATCCTGCAAATGCCGGCGACAAATCAGTTACTTGGTCAACCAGCGATGCAACTGTTGCTGTAGTTAGCGTAAACGGTTTGGTTTCTGCTCTAAAAGCGGGAACAGCAACAATCACTGTTACTACTACAGATGGTGCTCATAAAGCTACTTGTGTTATTACTGTAGAGGCAGGAGATGCAATCGATACTATCGATTCTATTGCAATCTCTCTTGATGACAATACAATCCGCGTGAAAAATGCTAATGTTTCCGGACTTTCGGTTTATAATGTTCATGGAGCTTTAGTTGCTACAACAGAAGGAA
>JAJDGO010000037.1 GCA_030265685.1 Bacteroidales bacterium OttesenSCG-928-M11 | reverse complement strand
TTTAGACGCCCTGACTTACGCTGGAAATTTAGGAACTCTAAAAGAAGAACTAAAAGACCCTCGTATCGTATTTATAAAAGGAGACATTCGGGATGCGAAGATAGTGAATAATATTTTCGAACAGTACCCTATAAACTACGTTGTTAATTTTGCCGCCGAAAGCCATGTAGACCGAAGCATTGAAAATCCTCAAATTTTTCTTGAAACAAATATATTAGGAACCCAAAACTTATTGAATATTGCAAAAAAAAGTTGGACCATAAAAATTGATAATAAAGGATATCCTATCTACAAAAAAGAGGTAAAATATTTACAAGTATCTACTGACGAAGTATACGGCAGCTTGGGGGAGACTGGTTTTTTCACGGAAGAAACTCCATTAGACCCTCGTAGTCCATACAGTGCTTCAAAAACCGGAGCTGACCTAATCGTCAAAGCATATGGAGAAACGTATAAAATGCCTATTAATATTACTCGATGTTCAAACAATTATGGCGCTTATCATTTCCCAGAGAAGCTGATACCTCTTATCATTAAGAATATCTTAGAGGGAAAACAACTACCAGTCTACGGAGATGGGTCGAATGTAAGAGATTGGCTTTACGTAGAAGATCACTGCAAAGCCATTGATTTAGTTTTGAACAAAGGGAAACTTGGAGAAGTATATAATATTGGAGGGCACAACGAAAAGAAAAATATCGAAATAGTCAAATTAACAATTTCAACAATAAAACAATTATTGGAAGAAAATAAGTCTTACCGAAACGCGTTAAAGAGAAAGGGTGATGACATTTCTTGGATCAATAATAATTTGATTACTTACGTAACAGATCGTTTAGGGCATGACCATCGATATGCTATTGATCCCTCTAAGATAAATAAAGAATTAGGATGGTGTCCGGAAACCAACTTTGAAGAAGGCATTGTAAAAACAATTCGTTGGTATTTGGAAAATCAAGACTGGGTAGAAGAAGTCACCTCGGGTGATTATCAAAAGTATTACGATAAAATGTACAAAAAAAGCAAATAAGAACTTTTATAGTCTAGTATTAATGTCAGATATTGAGTCAAAGAATAATATTATCCGGTTTGCTGTTGTTGGGTGTGGGCATATAGGAAAACGACATATTGAAATGATCCAACGTAACCCGGGAGCAGAGTTAGTTGCGATTTGCGATATTCTTCCTTACGAAAAACTTAGATTCGAGACTTTATCCGTCCAAGAATCACTATTTACGCAAAACTTCGACAATTTATTACAGAATTTCGAGTTTGACGTATTAAATATTTGCACGCCAAACGGATTACATGCACCGATGTCTATACAAGCTTTGAAAAAAGGGTTTCATACTGTTATTGAAAAACCAATGGCTTTGAGCACAATCGATGCAAAAAATATATTATTTACAGCTGAGGATAACGAAAGAAAAGTTTTCTGCGTTATGCAAAACCGCTACTCCCCTCCCTCCGTTTGGATAAAAGAGATGATCGAATTGAATCGCTTGGGTAAAATATTCTTGGTACAGATCAATTGTTATTGGAATCGCGACGATCGTTATTACAAAAAAAAATCTTGGCATGGGGATAAAAAATTAGATGGAGGAACTTTATTTACTCAATTTTCACATTTCATCGACTTAATGTATTGGTTATTCGGAGATATTTGCGACATTTGTGCCCGATTTAAGGATTTCAATCATCAAACGTTAACTGATTTTGAAGATTCCGGATCAATCTCTTTTGAATTTATAAATGGTGGCGTTGGAATAATCAACTACTCCACTTCTATTTATGATAAAAATTTCGAGAGTTCAGTAACTATCATTGCAGAAAACGGGACTATCAAGATAGGAGGGCAGTACATGAATGAAGTTGAATATTGCCACGTAAAAGAATATAAAATGCCTGTATTGCCTCCAACTAACCCTGGTAATGATTATGGAGCATATACCGGCTCTGCACAAAATCATCACTATGTGATTGACAACGTGATTAATGTTCTTCAAAACAAAAAAGGAGAAAAAATAACAACCAATGCCTACGAAGGCTATAAAGTGGTTGACATAATAGAAAGAATATACAAAAACAATTAAAATTGCAACTTGATAACTTATGAACTCAATAGCCATTATTGGATTAGGATATGTCGGACTTCCTTTGGCACGACTATTTGCCACCAAATATCCGGTTGTCGGCTATGACATAAACAAAGAACGGGTAGAAGAATTGACATCAGGTGTTGATAACACACTAGAAGTAGATAACGATGTATTACAATCTGTTCTTTTGAAGGAAAACCCAACCATGACCAATAAAATTGGGCTATATTGTTCTTCCTCGATTGACTCTATTCAAAACTGCAATATATTTATTGTTACTGTTCCGACTCCGGTTGATTGCAACAATCATCCCGACCTTGTTCCATTACAAAAAGCAAGTAAAACAGTTGGCCAAGTGATAAAGAAAGGAGATATTGTAATATATGAATCAACCGTATATCCGGGAGTAACAGAGGAAGAGTGTATTCCTATCATTGAAAAAGAATCGGATCTAATTTACAATAAAGATTTTTTTGCTGGCTATTCTCCGGAGCGAATTAATCCGGGAGATAAAGAACATACGGTCGAAAAAATAAAAAAAGTCACATCCGGCTCAACTCCCGAAGTGGCTACAATAGTGGACAATTTATATAATTCGGTTTTAATAAATGGCACACACTTAGCTCCATCAATTAGAGTTGCCGAAGCGTCAAAAATTATTGAAAACGCACAACGGGATGTCAACATCGCCTTTATGAATGAATTGTCTCGAATTTTCAATTTAATGGGAATAGACACTTATGATGTAATCGAAGCTGCTTCTTCGAAATGGAATTTTATTAAATTAAAGCCGGGCCTAGTAGGTGGTCATTGTATAAGCGTAGACCCTTATTATTTGATTCAAAAGTCACAAATATATGGCTATTTACCTCGCATCATGTCTGATGCTCGTAAACTAAACGACAGTATGGGAGGATATGTAGGAAAAGAAGTCATCAAGTTAATGAATAAAAAAGGGATACTCGTAAAAGACGCTGACATTTTGATATTGGGTTTTACGTTCAAAGAAAACTGCCCGGACATAAGAAACACCAAAGTAATCGATATTTATCAAGAACTGAGCGAATATTCCAACAATATTGTCATTTTCGATCCTTGGATAGAGAAAGACATGATTAAAAAAGAATTTAATTTGGAAATACAGAAGGATAAATCAGCCATAATCCAACAAAAATATGATGCAGTAATTCTGGCTGTTTCACACGATGAGTTCCTAAATATGGATATTTCATCCTTGCTGAAGGACAATGGGGTTGTTTATGATGTAAAGGGGATATTAAATAAAGAAATGATCGACGGAAGGTTATAATGAATCCTAACAACAAAAGAATCGCCAAAAACACTTTACTCCTTTATGTTAGAATGGGGGTAACCATGTTAATCTCTCTATACACATCGAGGGTGATTCTAAATGTGTTGGGAGTAGAAGATTTTGGGATATACAATGTAGTAGGAGGTCTTGTCGCTATGTTTTCTATTGTTTCCGGGTCTTTATCCTCGTCGGTTAGTCGTTATTTAACGGTCGAACTAGGCAGAAATGACCAAGAAAAACTCAATAAAGTCTTTTCTACTGCAATTAATATATACACCGTTTTAGCGATAATCGTTTTAATTTTAGCAGAAACAGTAGGAGTTTGGTTTCTCAACACTCAAATGAATATACCTCCGGAAAGAATGTATGCTGCCAATTGGGTTTTACAGTGTTCCATTCTCTCTTTTATGGTAGGATTGATTAGCGTGCCTTACAATGCCTCCCTTATTTCTCACGAACATATGAAAACCTTTGCATACGTTGGCATAGCGGAGGCGGTAATTAAATTAGGCATAGTTTATCTATTAGTCATTTCTCCGATAGATAAACTAATTACCAATGCACTCCTTTTTCTATTCCTAACTATAGGCACTCGTATCTTTTATGGGTTTTACTGCAAGAAACATTTTGAAGAAGCTCGATATCGTTTTGTGTATGACAAACCACTACTAAAAGAGATGTTTAGTTTTGCGGGTTGGAGTTTTATGGGCTCTTCCGCCACGCTATTATGCACTCAAGGAATCAACATCCTGCTTAATTTATTTTTTGGCCCGGCAGTAAATGCTGCACGGGGTGTTTCCAGTCAACTATTAAACGCGATTACCGGATTAGCCGACAACTTTGGAAAAGCAATATCTCCTCAAATTGTTAAAACTTATGCGGCTGGAAATTTTGATAATTCGATCCGACTTATCTTTTTATCCAATCGTATTTCATTTTATTTAATTCTGTTGATTGCACTACCTACTTTTCTCGAAACTAATTTCATTCTTACCGTTTGGTTAAAATTTGTTCCGGAACATACTGTATTGTTTACACGTTTAACTTTAGTATTAATGCTTAGTGATGTTATGAGTGGCTCTTTTATACATATTTTTAATGCATCAGGAAAAATAAAAAAATATCACTTAATAATCAGCATTCTGTTGATTATTAACTTCCCTGTTTCATATCTCTTTCTCAAATTAGGTTTTTTCCCCGAAGTCACAATGCTTATTGCCATTATTATTTCTCAAATTTCTTTATTTACAAAACTATATTTACTGAGAAAAAGTATTAATTTTAATGTGAAGGAATATATTTTGAAAATATATCTTACTTGTCTTGCTGTCGTTGTCGTTTCTGCGCTTATACCCCTTTTCATCCTTCAGTTAATGGATGAAAAATGGATTAGATTGCTTATAGTCGTGGGAGTCTCCATGCTTTCAGTATTACTTAGTATATACTATATCGGTTCTTCTTTTACAGAACGTCAATTTATAATAAAAAAAATCCGAGATATTAGATCTAAAATACTTAATCGACGATTATAACTATGAAACTTCTATTTATTACAACCTATAATGTAATTATTCAAAAGGATCATTTTTTTACAAGAAACGTGATAAATGGTCTTATTGATTCAGGAATAGATCTTTCCTTTCTAACTATTCACCCCTGTAAATCGCAGAAAGATACTTACTTACAAAAAGAAATCTATAACGGAATTGATTATTATCATTTATATCTTTCTCACTCTTCAAAGGAGGAAAGGATTAAGCAAATTCAAGATTGTTTCGTTCTACTAAAGCCACTAGTTATTCATTCCAATATGGATAACGGACTTGAAACCGAAGCTGCCTATCCGCTGGGAATACCAACTATACTAACTATTCACATAGGAGGAGTTATCTGTCCTCGCGGAGGAGGCAATGGGTTCCTTCATTATGATAATTCTATTTGTCCAACAACAGTGAGTCACAAAAATTGTCTTCTGTGTTGTTGCCAAGATTTACCAGGTAAAGATTTCAATTACTATCTACTTAAACTATTTCCTGTAAAGCAAAGACTAAAATTATTCCAATGGATAAATAAGAAACCATTTATTTATTACTTTACCCCATTACTGATGATTACTCATGCAATCGAAAATTCTTTGAATAGGATAGAAGTATTCAAAAAAACATCTACAATAATCGCAGCTAATAATCACTTAAAGAAATTGTTAGAAGGAAACGGGATAGTAAATAATGTAGAAATTATCCCACATGGAGTAAGGGAACGAAAAAGATTTCCTTTTCCTCCCATTGAGAATGGAATAATTAAATTTTATTATTTAGGACGTGTCCAATACTCAAAAGGACTACATTTAGTTATCGAAGCGATGAAAGAACTTCCTCGTAATCGTTTTGAATTTCATATCATTGGAGATTCTGAAAATGCGAATAGAGAACAACGCTATTATAGAAAACTTCAGAAAAAGTCAAAGAATCTACCGATTATATTTCATGGCCGCTTGCCGAATACCGAAATAGAGACTCTAATTAAAAATTTTCATGTAATGATTCACCCAACTATTTGTTTGGAAGTATTTGGAATCGCCATCGCGGAGTCACTATCTGTAGGAAGGCCTGTATTAGCTACTCGTTGTGGAGGAGCTGAAATACAAATAAAGGACGGATATAACGGATGGTTGATTAACCCTAATAACATTCAAGAACTAAAAGACAAATTATCTTTTATCATCGAAAATACAACAAAAATTGAAACATTGGCAAGCAATACATCTATTCCTAAATTCAACGACTATATTTTCAAACTGGAGAAAATATATGATAATTTAATTTCGCAATGATTTCTAAACTAAAAATATTAATTAAAAATCCCAAGTCTGAATTTTTACGGAAAACTGAATTAATCCAGGATGCTTATTTAATAAAAAAAGCTCCCAAAAACCATAAAAAAGCCCTAGATAGGATAAAAAATAAAAAAAAGATAAATGTAGCATTTTTCGTTGTTTATTCATCCATGTGGAAATCTGATCGAATTTTCCAGATAATGCAACAAGACAAGCAGTTTAATCCCATGATATTCGTTTGCCCAGTTATTGTTCATGGGGATGAGCATATGCATACTGAGATGGAACGAACTTTTAATTATTTTATTTCGAAAGGCTATCCAACCCATAAAACATATGACAACGGATGGATCAACATAAAAAAAGAATTCTCTTTGGATTTGATTTTTTATTCAAGTCCACATGAATTGACAAAGAAACAATATTTCATAAAAAACTATCAAGATATTTTAAGTTGTCATATCCCATATAATTTTGGGAATTCCAAATTATTACATTCTTTCCATGATAAAATATTCCATAATTTGTTATGGAAGCTTTTTGCAGAATCCGAAATTCATAAACAATATTCAATTAATACCGCGCGCAATAGAGGAATAAACGTTGATATAACCGGCTATCCAGGCGTTGATTCTTTTTTTGACAAGAATTATATTTCACAAGATAATTGGAAAATTAAGGATAAAAAGGTTAAAAGAATAATATGGGCACCTCACTTCTCAATTGGAGATGAAAGATATAGTGTACGCTATTCTTCATTTTTGACGTACGCTGAATATTTCTTCGAGTTGATAGATAAATATAAAAATGAAATACAAATTGCATTCAAACCTCACCCTGTCTTAAAAAATAGTCTATACAATCATCCGGATTGGGGTAAAGAAAAAACAGATGCTTACTATAACTCCTGGTCTGAAAGAGAAAATAGTCAATTAGAGGAAGGGGAGTATATCGATTTATTTATAACTTCCGATGCTATGATACATGATAGTGGTTCTTTTTTGATCGAATACCTTTGCTTAAATAAGCCTGTATTAAGAACTGATCGAGATGACACGATTAGAGAACGCCTAAATTCATTTGCCAACATGGCATATGACGTTCACTACATTGCCCGATGCAACAAGACATTGATATCTTTATTAAAAATTTGTTATCCGACACTGATGAGCTTAAAGATAAAAGGGGTACATTTCAAAAAGAATTCTTGTTGCCTCCTAATGGAAAATTGGCTTCAGACAATGTGATTAGCATACTGAAAAACAGTTTAAAATAGATTATTGTGACTCTCTATGTCTAAAAATAACCAACCAACCATATTGTTTATCTATCCTACTCCCTTTAATCCCGAACGAGGGGGTGTGGAACGGGTTACGGATATCCTAACAAAATCTCTTATTCGAAGGGGATATCCTATTTATTACATGCATCATCGATCGGATATGGATGTCCTGAATTATAATTATCCGGCTCCTGTTTATTTTTTTCCATCATCTAATCTTTCTGATTCTGAAAATATTATATTTTATCATCAATTTCTAAAAGAAAAAAAAATCGACATCATTATTAATCAATGTGGATTATTTGGAGACTCAAAATTATATTTGAATATAGGACAGAATTCCCATATAAAAACGATCTCCGTATTACATAGTAATCCGCTTTTAAATTATGATTTCCTAAAAGAAGAAATTTTAAAAATTAGAAACAGTTCATTTATTGAATATTGTAAACTAATGGCGCGTTTTTTTCTTTACCCTAAAATTAAAAGTCAATATTGGAAAAATAGAAAGCTGCAATATGATTTTTTATTAAAAAACACAGATATAATTTGTTTACTGTCATCTAATTTCAAAAAAGAATTACAAAGAATTTATCTTGGAAAAATTGACAAAGTAACAGCAATCGGAAACCCAAACTCATTTCAAGTTTCTACAATTCCCCAAAATAAAGAAAAAACACTTTTATATGTCGGTCGACTAGATAGAGGGCAAAAGCGTCCGGATCGCTTATTAAAAATTTGGAAACTTATATACAAAAAAAATCCTGATTGGAAACTTATTTTTGTTGGGGACGGAGAACAACGAAAAGAATTAGAAAAAAAAGCTAAGCAATTAGATCGAATTTCTTTTGTTGGCTATCAATCTCCGGAAGAATATTACAAAAAAGCCTCTATCTTATGTATGACTTCTAATTTTGAAGGGTTTGGAATGGTACTGACAGAAGCTATGCAATTTGGGACTGTTCCTATTGCTTTTAATAGCTATGCTTCTGCATCTGATATAATAAAAGATGGCGTAACAGGCTTTCTAATAGAACCCTTTGATCTAAAAGTTTATGCCGATAAGCTGCGCTATTTGATGCGAAACAAAGAGAAAAGAGTAGAAATGGCAAAAAGGGGATTTGAATCAGTAAAAAAATTTGACATAGAAAACATTACAAACCAGTGGGAAAATCTATTTAATCAATTACTTGCATGAAAGATCAAGCTTTAGTTTCAATTATTGTACCTGTCTACAATTTGGAAAAATACATTTCTTCCTGTATTGAGTCTTTAATAAATCAAACCTATAAAAACTTAGAAATTATTATAGTTGACGACGGAAGTAAGGACGCATCCTGGTCGATCATTTCAGCATACAAAGAACAAGACTCTCGGCTGAAGATATTTCAACAAGAAAATGGGGGTGCTGCCAAAGCAAGGAATAGAGCATTGGAGAATGTAACCGGAAAATATCTTTTATTTGTAGATGGTGATGATACAATCTCGTTAGATACTATTCAGAAAAACATGGCTATTATTGAAAAAATGGATTTAGACTGCGTTGCCTATCCTGTTTATAGAGTAAACGAACAAGGCGAAATCTTCGAAAAAAAGGGCATATTTCAATTTCGGGATAGAGAGCCGAGACTGATCAAAAAGAATGATTTAATGCGGGCTTATTATCAGTATCAATTATCCGGACTTGTATGCGCCTCTATATTTCGTTGGGAAAGAATAAAAAAATTAAGATTCCCGGAAGGAGAATGTTATGAAGATAGTTTTTATTTTATAGATCTTCTTTTAACATTAGATAATTATTATATTTCAAACGAAGGGAAATATTTTTATTTATATAGAGAAAACTCCGCTCAGTTATCGTTGGATTATCATCATCTAATTTCAGATATTCACTTCCATAAAAAATGTGCGGAAGAAATATTTCCTTTTTTCCCTGAATTAGAGCAATATTTTATAAAAGGGGAAATTGGTTTATATTATCATCTAAAAAAAGCAAAAGCAAAAAGAATACCGGGAGCATCTAAGGCATTCAATCAATATCGGAAACAGCGGAAATACAAACATAAAATAGTATATAAAAGAGAATTAACTTGTTTTTCGAATTGGATATTCGGAGATGTTTTTTTTACCAAATTAAAAAAATATTTTAATCTTGATCAATAAACTCAAAATACATTATTAATCTAAAATATCCTCTGCCACTTTAACCGAAATATATTTCGCACCAGCCCCACTTAAATGATTTCCATCAAAATAATAAGAATTTGACATTTTCTCATTAGAATAGTCTATAAACCTTAAATTATATTCATCAACTATTGATGATCTTAAACTAAAAAATGATTCCTTATAAAAAGAAGGTATCAAATCATAATATATAGGGTGAAGAGGACTTGTGTACAAAATTAAATCAATATCATTACTCTTACATAAATCTATCATTTTATATAAATACTCTACGGATATATCCGATAGTCTTACCTCTTCTTTAAAATGCCATAAAGCTCCTTTGAAATTTTGTAATTCATCGTTTTTTTTATTTTCGGACCAATGTCCTATAAAAGGCAGTATTGACTTATCGAAATTCGTTTTATTCGTTTTCAAAATTAAAGGCATATTGTCTTTTGTCGGGACTCCCCACTTCCATCCCAAGTAATTTCGAAAATAAATCAAATCATTAGAATACAATAGCTGACATTCTTCTTCTCCTAACAACATAAAATATTTGGAGAAAGAACTATTTTTCTTATGCGAAGTAAATAAACTTCCATCGGAATCAACTGCTATATTTTTATAACTGAATCCTAGAACAACAGTTTCTATTTGTGGATTTGCCTCTATAAAATTCACTAAACGGAAGTAAGTAAACAAATAATGCTCTCCGTCTATATATTGATTACTTGAATTGGGAATATAATTAGGGCTAAGAGACAATCCGACATGAGAATCTCCAATAAGAAGAGTTTTAACGTCCTTATCTAATTTAAAATTTTCTATATTAACAATTTTAGTATTGATACAATAAAGATTAATTGCTGAAAAAACAGCAATGATCACAAATGAAAACAAACTAAAATAAAGGATATTCCTAATAAATGACTTTATCATTAGAATTGAAAATAGATAAATGGAGCCTCTGCTCCTCCGTAATTAAAAATAAGCATTATTATTACCAAATACAACAACCATCTCCATCCTCTTTTCCATCCAAAACCGATTGTTTGAATGGCAAACTGGTCGCGTCGCCCAATCCATTCAAAAACAAAGAAAATCGGAACTAGGACTAATATAAAACTTCCAACATAAAATCCGTTTTCCGGGAAAGAAAGCAACGAGGAATTAAACATACCTTTAATATAATACACCGCCTGAGTAATCGAATCTGCCCGAAAGAAAATCCAAGCGAACATCGCTAAAGCAAATGTTAGAAGCATTTGTCCTAATTCTTTTAAAGAAGGAAGAGCTCGGTTGTAAGCAACAATTTCTAAGTTCTTCCGGTTCTTTCCTCTCAACAACAAAGGCAAAAAGTAAATTGCATTAATTAACCCCCAAGCAATAAAAGTCCAGTTCGCGCCATGCCAAAAACCACTAACTAAATAAACGATAAACGTATTACGGATGACTTTTGATTTGGAAACTCGACTTCCGCCCAAAGGAATATAGATATAGTCACGAAACCAAGTAGTTAATGAAATATGCCAACGACGCCAAAACTCGGCTATATCTCTTGAAAAATAAGGGAAAGCAAAGTTACGCATCAAGTTAAATCCAAATAATCGGGCGGTTCCTATTGCAATATCCGAATAACCCGAGAAGTCGCAATAAATTTGTATTGAAAAGAAGAAAGCACCCAATACCAAAGTACTACCGGGTAAAGCTTCATAATTGTTGAAAATATGATCAACACATACGGCACAATTGTCAGCGATAGCCATCTTCTTAAACAATCCCCAAAGGATTTGTCGCATTCCATCAACAGCCTGGTCGTACTCAAAGTGTCGTTTCTTAAAAAACTGAGGTAAAAGATTGGTCGCCCTTTCTATTGGTCCGGCAACTAACTGTGGAAAGAAACTAACAAAGGCAAAGAAAGAAACAATATCTCGTGTAGGTTCTAATTTCTTTTTATAAATATCGATCGTATAACTCAGTGCTTGGAAAGTATAAAAACTAATTCCAACCGGAAGAATGATCTTCAAAGTATGAATATTGAGTTCTTTCCCGAAAAGAGAAAAGGCATCGACAAAAGCTTCGATAAAGAAATTGAAATACTTGTAATAGCACAAGATTCCCAAGTTCAACACGATATTAGAGATGGTTACTATTTTTGAATAAAGCTTTTCTTTCTGTGGTTCTTTCTGTTTTTTTCTAATTTCCAGAATAAGAACTCCGCTTACCCAACTGGCTAAAGTGGTGAAACCCATTAATAATAAGAACCGCCAATCCCACCAACCGTAAAAAATATAACTGGCAACGACTACAAAAAAGTTCTGAATTTTCAGATTCTTATTGAAAACAAACCAATAGAGAAGAAACACTATTGGCAAGAATATCGCAAAATCGAGGGAATTAAATAACATATTTTTCTATAAAACGCCGCAAAGGTACAACAAAAATTTAGAAAGTAGGAAAGTATTAGGATATAAGCTTTTATTTTATTCGTTTGATAATATTAAAGCTAAACCTAAAACCATAACTACAGCTATGAATACATCGAAATTGAGGATGTTTATCCATTCTTATCCTTTTATTGAACCGGAGTACTTAATCATCGAAAAAGAAATTGAAATCCCTCCTCATCCGGAGATAGAATTAATTGAACTTTTGAAACCCTTATCCGTCAATCATCCCGTATTACAATTGTTGGTTTATTTGGACGAGAACTATGACGAAAGGCAATACTTGAGAAATATACTTCGTCGAGTCGGAACCACAAAAGCGAAGTTCAATGAGATGTTCAAAGAAAAAACCGGAACGACATTCAGTTCTTACATGATTCGTCTTCGTTTGCACAAAGCTGCCTATTTACTTCTTAATAGTTCGTATACAGCCTATCAGATTTCTTTTATCTGCGGATTCAATACTTATTCTTCTTTTCGAAAATATTTCCGATTGTATTATGGCAAGACTCCCGGAAAGTTTACGGAGAGGTAGTTTTATTGTAACAAACGCACACACAACGTTTATATCTCTTTTTTTGTTTTCCGAAAAATGCTGTTTTTAGGATAACAAAGGAGAATAAACGTTCTTATTTAGGCATTACTTCCATCTCCCAAGCTCTATATTTGCAAATGTTAAGCTTAGCAATTCGAGAGAATTAAATCAAATTACTCACTTAAAAATTAAAAGTTATGAAGTATGTAGTTATTCCGAGAAAAAATCCTCAAAATTGGAGTGCGGCTCCACTTTATTATCTGACTACAAGAAGTCTGGGAGTTGTCAAATTAGAGCAGATAACAAACGAAATTGCTTTAGCAACCTCTTTGACTCGAGGTGATGTAGCGAACACGATTCAAAGTTTGTTGGACTGTATTCCCAAATACATGAAGATGGGATACAGTGTTAAGCTCGGAGAGTTTGGAACTTATCGTCTCACATTAAATAGTTTTGGATCGGAAGACCCGGAAGATGCAAAGCCAACTAAAGTAAAACGAATTGGAATCGGCTTTTATCCCAGCACACAATTGCGGAAAGACATCCAAGATACTCCATTAGAAGAGTTTCCTGAATAAGAGTTTCTGAATTGCAAGCGTCGTTTACGACAAGGAAATAAGTAAATCAATAAGAAGAAGATGGTGTTCTTTACAAAGGACGCCATCTTTGTTTTAAAGTTATACAAGAACTTGACTAAAGTTATACAAGAACTTGACCCAAGTTATACTACAACTTTGGGCAAGTTTTAGTATCTTTTTTGGGGCATCAAAAACTATTTTTTCACTACATAATAAAAAGTTGGGAAATAACGACTCTTTCGAAACAAAAATAAGGGCATTCCCAATCGAAGTACCCTTATTTCTATATAAACTGAATTGCTTTTACATCGAAACGGCAGTAATTGTTCCGGTGATTGTGAATGTTTTTGAGGTTCCACCCGAGTAAGTTCCGCCCAAATTATATCCGTTAACGCTTGTTCCGCCCGATATTGTTCCTCCGGTTGTAAGAGTATATGACGAACCTTTTGATAGAACCGGATCGGAGAATAAGAACGACATGGATGAAGAACCATTATTTCCTCCCGGACCTCCGCCTCCGGGTTTTCCACCTCCGGGTCCGGCTTGATTATCTCCGGCTGAAGAATAAGTAGGAAGTTGGTAAAGTAAAATAATTTCGCCGTCCGAGTTTTCCAAACAAATAGCATTTCCCGGCGTAGCACTATGATTAACGAAATAGTTAGTAGTAGAAGTTGGTGTACTAAATCCTCCTCCCGTACCGAGAATAATTCCTCCCGTTACGGAAAAGGTGTTATTGTCGCAATCAAAACTTGTTTCCGGCGCGCTTGTTCCATTAGCAATTGTAATTCCTCCGGTAATAGTTATCGTTCCATTACTATCAATGGCGTCATTTCCAGAAGAAGAACAATAGATTGTTCCTCCGTTTATTTGAATATGTTTGGATGCATTTATACAATCATCTTTGGTTTCTACATGAATGTTTCCTCCATTGACCGTATAAGTAGCTTTACTTTCCATACCTTCTCCTCCTTCATTGGTTTGAGAACAAATAACTGTGATCGTTCCACTGTT
>JAJDGO010000036.1 GCA_030265685.1 Bacteroidales bacterium OttesenSCG-928-M11 | reverse complement strand
TATCACACATACCTTTAATTCCTTTCGGATGATATGAATTCAATTCTATAAATACTTTATCTGCCAAACGGGCAACTGTCGGAGCAATCCCAACTCCGGAAGTCAAATATACTTTTCCGTCTTCCGTAACATCGCATGCTTCCAAGATCGCTATTTGAGGACGAGAGATGAAACCATAACGAAGATATTGAGCTAATTCGGAAAGATGTAAATCGAAATAGTGAGCACCATGTGCATTTAGTTCTTTTCGCATATCGCCATTTGACTGATATGGAGTACGAAACTTTATTGCATGAGCTCGCGATAATACACCATCGATAGAATCTCCGGTAGAAGCACCGGTAATTAATCCTACTTTGAATGGATTTCCTTTTGCGTGTTCTTCTTCAGCTCGCTTAGCAAGCTCTGTTGTGATCGCTTTTGGACAACCAGCCGCAGTAAAACCACTGAATCCTATCACATCATCATTATTAATCATTGCTGCAGCCTCTTGTGCAGTCATTTTTTTTAAGGTCATAATTGTTATATTATTGTTTTTCTTGATTTTTAGCGACGCAAAGATAACATTTCATCTTTTAAAAAGCAATAGAAAACGAAGCCAATCTTTCCTGAGAAACAGGATTAAATTTACTCAATGGGAACATTATAATTCCCATTGAGTAAGTTCTGCTATTACCAGATTCCGATCCCGCTTAATTTCGTGCATATTAAGCATAATATCGTAATACATATTTAACTCCAAAAAGAATTCTATTGCAGAGATTTCTCCAAATTCCATCGCGTTGTATAAATGATCCAACACTTTATAATCCGGCGAACTTATTGTATAAGAATCCAAAGCCTTATTGAGGGCATTAGCTTTATCATACAACGCCTTTGATTCGTTATAGAAGCGCAATTCTTCATTTATTTCAGAAGCTAAAGATGCTTGTTTTTGTGCTTTTAATTGTTTTACCGTATTTTTATTTTCAAACAATGGAATACTCATACCAACTACAACTCCTCGAAAATGATCAACTACCCCTTTCTCGCTGGAATATCCGGCAGAAAGTTTAGGAAGATTCATCGATCGCTGTAACTTTTCAGTTTTTTGAATTAACGAAGTTTCCTGCTGAAGGTGTAATAAAGAAATATTTTGTGATTTAGCCAAAGCATACCATTCTTCAAACGATGCAGGAAAGCTCAAAACATCCGATTCCAGATTAGATAAATCAAGATCTTTTCCTCCATTCAGACGAATAAGTTCGGTTCGAAGAAAATTTAACTCTGCCAAAGCATATTCATATTCCCTTTGTTTGTTTATCAATTCAAATTTCGATTTATTCAATTCAATGATATTTAAGTCTCCATTATCAAATTTCTTAAGATACTTTTCTTGAATACTTTCCATAAGCTCGAATTGTTCCTTTAGTTCTTTTGATAGATTTTGTTGATAGACCAACTCTATACAAAGTTTTTTTGCTTCGAGAAGAATTTCTTTTCGTTTAATCCTAAACTCTAAATCAACTTGTTCATTTTGATTATCACTCAATTTCTTTTTATAATAATAGCTCGTAGGGAAGTCAAAGCTTTGTGTTACCGAAAACTTCTGTACAGACTCATCACTATTATCAACTCCCCAAAGATATTCATACTCAACTTCGGGATTTTCAAGATAAATCCCTGTTTTATTTCCGATTTTTTCTGCTTCAGTTTCTTTCTTCATTGCTGTTAATACGGTATTATTTTCTTCTATTTGAAGTAATACGTTACCTATAGTTTGCTGTGCTTGAAGCGAGAAAGCAATCGAAAGAAAAATTAATATTATCACTATATTTTTCATTACCTATTTCTTTCTTTTATTCATTAACTCGTACAATATTGGTATTATATATAAATTAAGTATGGTAGAAGTCAGAAGTCCACCAACAATTACAATTGCCATTGGACTTTGAATTTCATTTCCCGGTTTATCTCCTTGAAAAACCATTGGCAAAAGAGCTAATCCCGCCGTAATAGCAGTCATTAAAATAGCATTAAGACGATCGACAGAACCATTTAATATTGTTTCGGACAAAGGTATATTACGAGCCTGCAAACGTTGATAATTAGAAACAAGCAAAATACCGTTTCGTGTTGCAATACCGAATAGTGTAATAAAACCGATGATAGAGGGGATACTAACTACTGCCGATGTAACCCATACGGCAATAACTCCACCGATTAATGCTAATGGCAAATTAATTAATATCAAAACAGATAACTTTACGTTCTTAAACTCTTGATATAACAATAAAAAGATAACAAAAATTGCCAGAATAGAAGTTAATAAAAGTGTTCTGGAAGCCGCTTCCGCACTTTCAAATTGTCCGCCATACTCAATACGGTAACCTTCCGGTAGTTTTATTTTAGAATCGATTGTTTCTTGAATTTCTTTTACGGCCGATCCTAAGTCACGTTCAGCAACATTAACCGAAATAACAATCTTACGCTGCACATTCTCTCTACTTATAGAGTTTGATCCCATAGTTGATACAATATCTGCAACTTCTTCCAATGGAACTTTCCCTCCATTCCCTCTATCAATCAAGGCAGATCGAATCCCTTCGATTGAGTTTGTGTATTCGGGATCAAGACGAAGAATCAGATCAAAACTACGTTGTCCTTCATATATTTCGGTTTGTTTTTCTCCAATAAAGGCCAATTCAACAAAGTGGTTAAATTCATCAATCGTAATTCCATGACGAGCCAACATATCGCGCTTTGCCCTAATCTGTATTTCAGGTACTTCGGTTTGTTGTTCTACACTTACGTCTACCAAACCCGGTATATCTGAAATCGTATTTTGTATTTGTGTTCCTAAAGCAAATAAGTGTTTGAGATCTTGCCCAAATAGTTTAATTGCAATATTAGCTCGAGTTCCTGACAACATATGATCAATACGATGTCCTAAAGGCTGACCCACCGTAGTTGCAACACCTGGTATGCCGGCTAAACGTTCGCGAACTTCAGCCATAAAAACCTCTTGCGAACGATTCCCAAGAGAAAAGTTGACATCTATTTCTGCTCCGTTAGTCGATTGCGAATGTTCGTCAAGTTCTCCTCTTCCTGTTCTTCGAGCTGTTGTTAAAACTTCTGGAATAGCTAATAGTTCCTGTTCCATCATTTGTCCTAATCGATCACTTTCATCTAAAGAAACACCCGGTTTACAAACTGCAGAGATGGTTAATGCGCCTTCATTAAATTCCGGCAAAAAAGAAGATCCCATACGAGAAAAGAGAACCAAAGCAATAACCAAACAAGCAAAAGCACTAATAAGTATTGTTTTTTTATGATTCAATGCTTTTACTAAAGTATGCCTATAAGCCTTCATCAAATAATTAGACAACCAGCTTTCTTTTTTGTTTTTATCCAAATATTTTTCGTTAGAAAGTAGAAGTCTACAAAGCAATGGCGTAATTGTCATCGCTACAATGAGCGACATAAACAAAGAAACAATATAAGCAATACCCAATGGCTTAAGCATACGTCCTTCCATTCCGGAAAGGAAGAAAAGAGGAATAAACGCAACTATAATTATAAAAGTAGCATTTAATATTGATGCCCGGATTTCTATCGATCCATCAAATACAACTTGATGCGCCGACTTGCGTTCCGACTTGGGTAATTGGTGATTCTGTTTCAAACGTTTGTAAACATTTTCTACATCAATAATTGCATCATCAACCAACGAACCGATAGCAATACACATACCTCCCAAACTCATTGTGTTGATGTTCATACCCAAGAAGTGCATTACGATAATTGTCCCCAACAAAGACAACGGAATAGCAATAACCGAAATGATTGTTGTCCGGAAACTTCCCAAGAACAAGAAGAGAACTATGACAACTAATACAGCACCTTCGATCAACGAACGAGATACATTATTCACAGAAGTACTAATAAAGTCTGCTTGACGAAAAATAGCGGTATCGATCTTTACATCGGGGGGGAAGGTCTTTTGTAATTCAACCAAATTCTTTTCAATATTTTTCGTCACATTGAGAGTATTGATATTAGGCTGCTTAGAAACAGAAATAATCACTGCGGGTTTGGCATTTTGAGAAGCTACACCCATCTTTACTGCTGAGCCTATTTTCACTTCGGCAACTTGATTCAGATAAATAGGTTGTAAACCTTCTTCATCGGCATATTTTATAAAAGAATTTCCTAAATCTTCTAAACTGAATGTACGTGCAATTCCCCTCAACATATATTCATTACCATATTCGCGGACAACACCTCCCGATGAATTGGAAGAAACTCCTTGACAAACAGATGAAACTTCATCCATCGTTACGCCATAGTATTTCATTAATTGAGGATTTACAATTACTTGGTATTGTTTGTAATCTCCTCCGATAATTGTAACCTGCGAAACTCCGCCTGTTGCCATTATAACTGGTTGTACAGTCCACTCCGCCAATGTGCGTAAGTCCATCATAGAAGTTGAATCAGCTTGCAAACCAATAAAAAGTATTTCTCCCATTACACTCGATTGTGGAGCTAATATAGGTTGTATTCCTTCCGGAATTGACTCTGTAACGGTTGCCATCTTTTCCGTAACGATCTGACGAGCCTTAAAAATATCGGTTCCCCAGTCAAACTCTACCCAAATAAACGAATAACCTTGCATCGAAGAAGATCGAACTCGCCTCACATCGGTTGCGCCGTTGACTGCAGTTTCGATAGGAAAAGTCACTAAACGTTCTATTTCTTCCGCCGCCATTCCTTCTGCATCGGTCATAATAACTACAGTAGGAGCTGTTAAGTCGGGAAAAACATCTATATCCATTCTATTGGTCGTATATATTCCGTAAACAATCAATAAAACAGAAGCCAACAATACAAATAATTTATTGTTGAGCGAGAATTGTATAATTTTATTTAGCATAGCTTTTAATGAACATGACCGGCGTGTGGGTCTAAAGCTCCCGAGTCTTGCGACAACTTGACCGACATAGCGCCTTGAGTTACTACATTTTCGTTTTTATCTAACCCGGAAAGAATCTGTGTTCGAATGCCATCGGTAGCACCAAGTGTTACTTGTCTTTTTTCGTAAGCATCGACACAGAGTTTAACATAAACAAAATACAAGCCTTGCTCTTCCGTTAAAGACGTATTAGGCAACGTCATGGCTTGTTTATCCGAACGTAGTTTGATATAAGTTTCAAAAAATCCACCGGGAATAAACTCAGCTTTATTGTCGATTTCGAAACTAATCGGTAAAAGATAGTTATTGTTTTGAAGAGTTTTTCCGTAAGAAAGAACCACACCGTTTAGCTCTTCAAGTGTATAGAAACGTTGTTTATCTGCAGTATGAAATGTAGCCGTATGTATATAAGGCAAGTCTGCAATATACTTGGGCGAAACATCAGCTTTTAATACCAAGCGACGATTAGTAGAAAGAGTAACCAATGGCTGACCTTCCTCAACATGCTGTCCGTTGGTAACAAATAGTTGTTTGACATAACCGCTTCTACTTGCTTTTATTTCCTGTCCTTTTCCTGTTATACTTTTTTGTATGTTGTCATAAACTGCTTTGGCAATTTCGTATTCCGACTTTATTTGTTCAAAATCTTTAGTAGAGATAATATTATCTTTTACTAATTCACTTGCTCGTTGATAAGAAGTATGTAAACGTTCATAATTATTCTTTGCTTCGGCAAAACGAACGGTGGAATTATTATCCAAGCCCGATCCTTCGACAACAAATAATAGTTGATTGGCCGATACATTTTGTCCTTCCATCAAAGTTTTACTCAATACTACAATACCCGATGCTTTTGCGGAAACAATTATTTCATCAGCTTGCGAAGCTTGTACTTGAGCAGTTGTTTTAATCACTTGTCCGAATGGTTCGATGCGTGGTTTCTCTACCAAAAAATCAACCTTAGCTGCTTGTTCGGGAGTAAATGTTATCGCATTCGGACCATGATCGTGACTATGTTCTTGTTCATGATCGTGATCATGGTTGCAATCGACACCATGTACATGTTCGTGATCGTGATCATGGTTGTGTTCATGTTTATGTGTACATGAAAAACATATTGCCGTAGCAATACATAATGATATTATATATTTCATTTGTTTGATAAGTTTAATTAGATAATCTATTTTATTCCCAAGTAGGCGTAATAATACTATTACGTCGAGAATAACTAATAAGTCTTATAAATATCAAACAATGGGAGGAGCGCGCAAACCAAAAGATTGGTTTACGTATTCTTGATAAGTACTTATCAAATAAGGAGCTTGCCGAAGTAGATCCGTTTTGTCCGGTTCGGCAAAATCATAAATAAACGTGAATAGTATTGCTTGTAGATAGAGTTCGCAACTGCAATTTTTATCAGTACAGTGCGATAAAGCATAAGAGTCTTCTTCGTCGCTTACAATCACATCTATATCGCTGTCTAAAGCACAAGAGTCTTCGCACGATTTTGGTTCGTCCGAACAGCAACAATCTTGATGATTCGACTCAAGTGTATTATGATGATCGCTAAAAATAAAGTGAGGAAGGCCATCATGATGGTGATGAGGCAACAAAGCATGGGTCAAAAATAAAAAATTGACCATAAAAACCAGCAATATGGAGATTATCTTTCTCACTTCAAAGAAGAAATTTTGTTACAAATATACAACTTTATTCAAAACAAATACGTTTCTTTGTATGATAAATCTAAAAACATTGTATCATGAGACTATTATTATTAAGCAATTCTACTAATCCGGGAGAAGAATATCTTGGATGGGGAAAGAAATATATTCAAGAATTTCTGGGCAATATCACAACTACCGCCTTATTTATTCCTTATGCTGCCGTTACATTTAGTTATGATGAGTATGAAGAAAAGGTAGAAAAAGTTTTTTCTCGTTTCGGACATCATATAAAAAGCGTTCATCACGCTTGGAATCCCGTACAAGCCGTAGAAGAAGCTGAGGCAATTATCGTAGGTGGAGGAAATACTTGGCAATTGGTTCGCATGATGCATGAAGAAGGTCTTATGGAAGCCGTTAGAAAAAAAGTATTAGCCGGAACGCCTTATATAGGATGGAGCGCAGGAAGTAACATTGCTTGTCCAACTTTACGAACAACTAATGATATGCCTATTGTTGATCCGCTAAACTTTGCAACTCTTAATTTGATTCCATTTCAAATTAATCCTCACTACCTTGATGTTCATCCGGAAGGACATGGTGGAGAAACAAGAGAAGACCGTATCCGGGAATTTATCGAAATCAATCCCGATGTATTCGTTGTAGGACTTCGAGAGGCTTGTTTGCTCAAAGTAGAAGAAAACAACTTAAGTTTAGTAGGAAACAAAACAGTTCGTATATTTAAAAAGAATCATACTCCCGAAGAATTAGGTTCGAACGACGACTTAAACTTCTTATTGAAAGACATTCGAATTTCTCAAGAACCTACTTGCTAAAGCATTTGACATATAAACTAACAATAACGTATGAAATAACAAATTAAAACAGAAAGTATGAAAAGAATTTATTTTACCCTCTTCGCTCTTATTGCAATAAGTCTTTCGGTAAGTGCACAACAAAGATACACTTGGGAACAATACGGACTATCGTTTAGCGTACCAAAAAGTTTCCAAATTTTAGAAAATACAGCCGAATCATTCGAGGCCGAAAATGAAGAAATGTCACTTACTATTGAGCTTTTGGATTACGAAGGTTTAAGTCCGGAATTTATGGGCACCTTGTTGGGTCAGATGGCAAAAGACTCGGGCATGCGCAATGCTGAAGTGGGTGAATTAGTACTAACAACTCTCGAGGGAGCTTATATCGAGGGCGAGATTAAAGGAGTTAATGTTATCTACATTGTATTGATGGATACCGATTCTAATATAGCTTTACTGGGTTCTATTGTTTATGAAGACGGTTACGAAGTCCCGGCTACACGAATCGTCAATAGTTTCGCTATCGAATAATCTAAAAAACAAAAGAAAAGCGCAGTATACGTTTCTACTATAAAACAAATCCAACTATCTCGTAATGAAATAGTTGGATTTTATTATTTTTTAGCAGAAAAGTTTCCTAATAACTTACTCTAAGTTGTTGTAAAACTTCGGTCAAGTTATTGTAGAACTTGGGGTAAGTTATAGTAAAACTTGATCGAAGTTATAGTAGAACTTAAATCCTCTTTCTTATCATAATGAAAAATTAATTGGGAGAATAAGCCAACAATCAACCGGTTCATCATCATCATTCATTGCCGGAGTAAATCTAGGTAATTTTTGTATAACTCTTTCAGATTCTTTTATCATCGATCTTGTACACTTACCCTTAATAGCTCTTACGGAATTCTTATCAATTCTACCATCGAATCTAATCATAAACTTAACGAAAACGATTCCCGACAAACCCTCATCGATAGCATCTTTCGGGTATTTCATATTTTCTCCCAACCATTTATACAATTTCTTATCTCCTCCTGGAAATTGAGGAAAAGTTTTAATTATGACTTCTTCTTCATTTAAATCAATATCTGGCTTAGAACGGAAATCAGAAAGAGACCAAAAGTCGTATTTAAGCAAGTAAGGCAGTCCATCTTCAGTAAAATTGATGGGTAACCAAACATATCGACCGTTAATAGGATACTGTGGTTGCCAACGATCGGCCATGAAGATAAAGGCATCTTCCTTACCTTGTACGGGAAGAATAAAGGTACCTTGCGAATAAAAAGTTGTTTCTGCCTTAAAGCCCTTGCATGGATTGGGGTGTTCTGTCCAAGTTCCCCAAATAGAATCAGCAGAAAGTAAGCGAGCTTCATTGGGAGTCCAACCCGTACAACCGGATGTTATCATAAAATACTTCCCTTTTCTTTTGAAAATTGTAGGAGCTTCGTTCAAACCTCCGGGCGCTACTCGGACGTAACGACCCGAATAGTCGAGAAAATCGTCGGTAAGTTCGGCAATGTGTAGAGTTCTGTTTTCTTCGGAAGCGTAAATATGATACGCTTTTCCATCATCATCTACATAAAGAGTCATATCTCTCGACATTTGTCCTCCTTGAAAATCTCTACGAACATACAATCCGTTGACGACCGCGTCTCTCCATTCTTCGTTCCATTCACTTGGCAAATCGGAAGAAGTAATAGTAGATGCTCGTTGTTCTTCGGACATATTCATTGGCCAAACCCCTGCATTCGGTCGACAAGAACGGATAAATGAGTAAGGTCCTTCTATTTTATCGCTCGAAGCAATACCAACTCGAGCCGCTTTATATCCCTGTCCTTTCAATTCGAGGTGAAAATACATCACAAATTTACCAGTCGTTGGATTATATATTACTTTAGGTCGCTCAATCAAACAGCCTGCGGTTATCTCACTATTAGGATCTTCCTCTACGGATAAAGCTACCGATTCGTACGTCCAATCGTATAAGTCTTCCGACGAATAGCATGTTACTCCCACCCAAGCCGCATTATCTTCCCGGCCTTTGTGTTCGCCAAACCAATAATACTTGCCATCGTGAAACAAAATACCACCGCCATGAGCATTAATATGCATTCCTCGATCGTCGTCCCAAAGTTCTCCGACACTAAATAATTTATAATCATCTAATTCATCTGCCCAAACAAGCGTAGGCAAACAGATCAATAGTTGTAGTAATATTACTAATTTTGTTATTTTATTCACGATTGTAATTTTTTATTTTAATCTTGTTGCATAATCTTTAGGGAAAGAACGTCCCGACCAAGCTTTGCGCGAAGTCCAATCTTCAGGTTCTGAAGTCCAGAAAGAATGATCGGCAGATAGTCCTAAGGGTAAAAAGACTAAGGATGTAATATATAAACTACCATTATTAGTATAATAATCGGCCAATTCCGGTTGATGTCCGGCGAAACCTAATTGAAGGTATCCGTCTTTATCAAAGTTGCCTTCTACGGAAAACATATTCTTCATCGCAGCAGTAACGCCTGCTCGCACTTGTCCTTCTGTTATTTGCTTCGGCATATTTTCTTGTAGGGCAAGTAACATTAAAGGTTGAAAAACAGCTAAACGATAAGTCATCGAACGACCAAATACCGGGAATGTACCTTCAGGAGAAATCATTCGTTCAAGGAAATGACTGTAGCGTTGTATCCTTTTCGTTACAATATCTACCCGTTCTGTATTAACACGAGGAGCGCGTTTTGTTTTCAATAGAGTTTGTACAATTTCGAGGTACATGGGTTGTATCGCATAGCCATTGTAATAGTCGAAAGCGAAATGAGGTCCATCGGCATACCAACCATCCGATTCGTACCATTCTTCCATTTTACGAATAGCAATATCAATTCTGTATGCATCATAATCCTCTCCTATCGAAAGTAAAAAAGTTTCGACCATAGCCGGGAAAAGCAACCAGTTATTATAAGCCGGCAAATAACGACGCAATCCCTTAAACTCACTGACGAAGCGTTCTTTGGTCTGGTCGTCTAATGGCTCCCACAATTGTTCGGGAGCACGAAGAAAGGCTTGAGCAAGATAAGAGGCATCAACTAAGATTTGCGCACTTGCTTTCCAATTAATATAATCCGGGCTATTCGGATCAACGGCATTTCGACAACTAAGCAAAGCCCATTCGCGTAATTGTTTCCGTTGCTTTCCTTCCGGAGTATTATCATCAGGAAGAGATAGCCAAGGTGCAATTCCCGACATTAATCGTCCGAATGTTTCCAAATAAACAACATCAATATTACGGTTATCCCATATCGGACTTAATTCTACATTCATATTTTTCTTCAACTCTCCTTTTGCCATATTGGAAAGAATAGGTTGACTCATCTTATATGCCAAATCCGTCCAATACTTACGATCCACATTCTGAGCATTTATTCCCGACAAGGATAAAACAAACACACTAATTAATAAGCACACTTTTACATTCATACATTTCATAACTCTTTAGTTTTTATTGAACAATGAACTTGCTACTGTATATATCTTCCTCCACACGAAGCCGGATAAGATATACACCGGAACATAATCCATAGTCTTGTGTTGATATTTCCACATAGTTATTATTTATGTGGATAGATTTATTTATTATACATTTACCGTCTATACTATATATAGATAGAGAAACTCGATTCGAATCAAAATTAGGCAAAGCAATGCGTAAGCGATCAGTAGTAGGGTTTGGATAAATATAAAGTTTATCCGAATCCGGAAGATAGTCCATATTAACCAATGGTTCTATTTCTTCTACTTTATCTATTATCCATTGTTGATTTTGGTTTGTTTGAGATTCGTTTGTCCATCCAATAACCGGATTTCCATTAGAAGTACCTCCTCCACTATTATCAATTGCAAAACCCGAAGCTTTATTGATTATTGCATATACTTCGCTATGATCCGTTTCTATTATTTTCCATAGTTGGTGATCGTTATCAATATCGGGGATAGTTTGTTGGAGATTGCTTATTTTACCGCTACACTTTATTGCAGATTCGGAATGTTTGTTTATGATTTGGTAATAAGAATCACCAGCCGGAACAAACTTCCAAAGTTGCGAATTATATTCTTCATCTGTAATTTCTTTTCGTGTCCACATATGAAGATTACCTTCTTGTGTATTATAAGAAGAAAGGTCTATTAATAATTGGGTATTTCGGTTTTGCATCGTACAATAATAACCTTCCGAGTCGAAAGGTATTATCGGCTTCTCTTCTGCGAGAAACTCTTCCGTAAGAAATTCTACTCTTGCATTGATATAAGTCTTTAATTCTGCTACCTTACTATACCAATCAACATACTTTCCCCACAATTCCTTGTTCTGTTGTTGAGACTCATCTATTTCGGCTGCAACATTATCAATATAATATTGTATCTTTTCCAAAATATCCTGATCAAGTAACTCTTGCCAACGATCTTTTACGGCTTGCTTAAACCATGCATCTTGCCAAATTCTTTGTATCCATTGTTTATAACTATGAGCATGAATCCGCATCAACTTACGCGTAGCATCACCTAAGCGAGAATCATTATTGAAGGCTTTATCAAAATCCCATAAAGGGCCGAAATAAAACCTATCAACATCTCTGTACTTATATAAATAAGTACTCCAAAAAGCATCCGGATTTCCGGTCAGTTCGCAAGCGATATACCAATTAATCAAAGAATGTTCGTCTACCATCGAGCGATAACCTGATTCAGAGTCGGCAAAATCAGTTGAAAAGAGAAGACTTTCGAATCGGTTGGTGAAATTTTTTATGTAATGTATCTGATCATCATTTATCTCCGTATCATCGGGATACTTAACTGTAACAGGGATTCCTTGCGAAGTCGAGTAATTTATCGGCTCATCGTACGAGAAACCATCTATTTCGATCAAATAACCTCCGGTGATATTTGCTTCTATGGTTTCCGGAGTTTGTTCTTCTACCGGGACTCGATGCTCGCGCACTTCGATTTGATCGGTTAACATGTAATTACCCATACAACGACCATTCATATATAAATCAACAAACCGGACAGAAGGGGTAAACGGCATTTCCAACAACTCGCTAATATTGAAAGCGACAGCATTGCGAATCAGTGTATCTTCCAAATCATTTGCCAACAAGACCCAGCTTTTGGCGTTTGATCGATTATTAAGTAGCTGTCTTTTTTTGTCGAGTTTAATACGATAGGGTTTCTTAGGTGAATTGAGTGTTGAATTTCCGCGACATCTTATTTCTGTTACCATCTCTAACTCCTCTGTCGGATCGGCACTTTTAACAACAATATATCCCGGCAAATAAAAACTCTTACTGTGAGGATCCTCCCCGCTATCGGTGGTGATATAGATTGTTGGCAAATTTGTCAATCGATCTTGTGCCGACGAAATAAGTATCATCGAGCAAAGAAGCAATACGGTTAACAAAATTCTTTTATACATAAGGTATCTTTAAGCAAGACAAATTTACATATTTCTTTGTAAATAGTTCAGAATAGACAAGAGTTTTTTTAATTGCGTGAACTTATTTGCCGTTGTTTTGTTTAATACCTAGATTTCAATAATACATTTAATTCAACAAATATGGAAAATCAATTCTATCCAATGCCCCGATTAGGAGATACGGCTCCTACATTCGAAGCATCAACAACACAAGGAAAAATCAAATTCCCCGAAGATTTCAAAGACAAATGGGTAATATTGTTTAGCCACCCTTCTGATTTCACTCCTGTCTGTACTTCTGAGTTTATGACATTTGGGAAAATGCAGAAAGAGTTTGATGACTTAAACTGCCAACTAATCGGCATTTCAATAGATGGGCTATATAGTCATATCGCTTGGCTGAGAACAATCAAAGAAAAGATCGAGTACAAAGACATGAAAAACATTGAGGTTACCTTTCCTCTCATTGATGATGTAAGCATGAAGGTAGCTAATTTGTACGGCATGGTTCAACCTAACGAGAGTACTACTACGGCGGTTCGTGCTGTTTTCTTTATCGACCCAAAAGGAATTATCCGAACTATCGTTTATTATCCTTTAGCATTAGGGCGAAACTTTGATGAACTAAAACGGATACTTATTGGTTTACAAACGGTAGATAATTTCAACGTAGCTCTTCCTGCCGACTGGAGACCGGGAGATGATGTTATTATTCCTACGGCCGGTTCGTGCGGAGTGGCAAAAGATCGCATGGAAGACAAATCAGGCAACATCCATTGCTACGACTGGTTTTTCTGTACCAAGAAGTTGTCGAAAGAAGAAGTTGAAAGCAAGTTAGGCAAATAACACACATACATATTATACATATATACATTACACACACATACATATAGTCAGCCCGTTCGATTCATTTCGGACGGGCTCTCTTTATCCGGCAAAAGAAAAAGAATATCGACCTTCCAAATAATTATCAACAATTGAGACAAATAAATTCAGTTGTGTTTCCGTTCTTCTTTTCCATTGTTTACATTTGTAGCTATGAACGCCAAAGTTTTCGACAAGTTAAAGATATTGGCAGAAGCAGCAAAATACGATGTATCCTGCTCCTCGAGCGGTACTGTAAGAAATAATCCGAACAAAGGATTAGGCAATACGGTAGGGGGCATGGGTATATGTCATAGCTTTACCGAAGACGGGCGTTGTGTCTCATTATTAAAGATTATGCTGACCAATCATTGTATCTACGATTGTGCTTATTGTGCTAATCGGCGGAGCAATGATATTCAACGAACTACATTTTCTGTTGCTGAACTTACTGATCTGACAATCGAGTTTTATCGTCGCAATTATATCGAAGGACTATTTCTAAGCTCCGGCATTGTACGAAATTCTGATTATACGATGGAACGTATGGTTCGGGTTGCCAAAGACCTACGTTTAGTACATCGATACAACGGCTATATACACTTGAAGAGTATTCCCGGAGCAAGCAGGGAATTAGTTACGGAAGCCGGACTCTACGCAGACCGCTTGAGTTGTAATGTTGAAATGCCCTCCGAAGAAAGTCTTAAACTAATCGCTCCGGATAAAGATTATCAGCAAGTCTTCAGGCCGATGCATTATATTCAACAAGGGTTCCTTGAAAGCAAAGAGAATAAGAAAAAGTTTCGCAATACTCCCCGATTTGCTCCGGCTGGACAAAGCACACAGATGATAGTGGGAGGATCTCCCGACGACGACAATAAAATACTTCACCTTGCCGACGCCATGTACAAACGACCGGCAATGAAAAGGGTCTATTATTCGGGATATATCCCCGTCAATAATGACGCTCGACTTCCGGCAATCGACAAACCACCTTTGCTTAGAGAGAACAGGCTTTATCAATCCGACTGGCTAATGCGGTTCTATGGATTCAAAGTCGACGAGATAGTCAACGACAAACATCCGAATCTAGAGTTAGAGATCGACCCTAAGTTATCGTGGGCGCTACGCAATCCGCAGTTCTTCCCCCTAAATGTCAATACGGCCGACTACGAGATGATCTTACGCATACCCGGCGTAGGTGTTAAATCGGCTAAACTAATTGTTTCGGCAAGACGATACGGACGTTTAACTTCCGAAAACTTGCGCAAGATGGGTGTAGTGATGAAACGTGCTCAGTATTTTATCACTTGCAACGAGTTACCTACCTATACCATCCACGAAGCAAAACCGGAATATATCCGCCGGATACTTACTCCGAAGAAGAAAGATGAAAGTCAACTGAAAATTGATTTTGAATACTGAACCCTATGCTCTATTATATCTACGACCGCACGTTCGAAGGATTATTTACCGCCGTATTTGATTCCTTTTCCCGCAAAGAATTGCCGGAAAAATTTATTTCGCCAACTTCAACCTTGCCGTTGTTCGTGGACAGCTACACCGTAATTACCGACGAAGAAAAGTCGAACCGGGTATTAAACGGACTGAAAGAGCGCATATCTAAATCGGCGCTGAATATGCTTTCGGTGTGTTTCCTATCGGAGTCGGAAGAAGTAGAGATGGCAATTTTCCGATACATACAGAAGAGTTTCCGTTCAAAGGTCAATATAGAGATGAATTTCGCAGATGATGATGTATTGTATCTTTCTCAGATTTACAGGAAGGTTGAGCACGAATCGCTTTACATGAAACAGTTTGTCCGCTTTCAGAAGACTGGCGACGGTATTTATTTTTGTCTTATCGAACCAAGATACAATGTATTGCCGCTTTGCTCCGACTTTTTTGCCGATCGGTATGCCGATCAAACTTGGATACTGTACGACCGCATAAGAAACTACGGTATCTATTACAACTTGGAACATACGGAAATCATTCATATCGACAAGCTAAACATCCCCTCGCTTTCCGGAAAACTTTCCGATGATCAAATGAACGACGACGATCCGAACTTCCAAGAGCTTTGGCGTAACTACATCCAATCTATTAACATTAAGGAACGCAAGAATATCAAGTTGCAACGCCAGCACATGCCGCACAGGTTTTGGAAGTATCTGACCGAAAAACA
>JAJDGO010000035.1 GCA_030265685.1 Bacteroidales bacterium OttesenSCG-928-M11 | reverse complement strand
TGTTTTTGAACGGAATTGTATATTTAGCTGTAAATGCTTGATCGTAATTCATCGGAGTACCAAAGCTTTTGATGCTACGAATTACAGAGTCTTTCCATATTTCGTACCCATCCATGTTCAGTTTCTTGTTTACTTGTTCATGGGGAGTTTCGATCATGGCCTCAGTTCCTGTTTTAAGATTCAGATTTAAGTTCTTTGTTAAATCCCATTGTAGGTTAAAGTCGCGATTCCAGTAAAAATCTTCTCTAAAAGAAGCAGGAATAGAACCGCCTCCATGAACATCTCTTACTTGAGTTTCGAAGTAATTTCGATTAATATCCGAATTAAATGAAATCAGTTTCGGAAGAAGTCCGATGCCAAAGTCTTTAAGGAAATTGTTTCCACCCGACGATCCGCCCCGACTTTGTGTATTACGTTGGTTACGACCTCCTGATGATTGGTTGTTAGAAGCTCCTTTATTAAATGGTTGCCAAGGATTAAGCATCGGGGAATAAGAGTATCCGAACAAAAGACGCGTGTCGGTTTCGTTTTCGTATTCTGTTGTGGCATTCTGAAGCTTACGTATGTTATGAGAATAACCCAAAGTAAAGTTAGCCGGGTCGTATGGCATTGGCTTTTTACTAGTAATGTTGACTCTTACGTTGTTTACTTCGAAAGATTTATTTGTAACTACATCGCGCGCAAAACCTAAGATCGAATCTCTTTCGTGTTTTGTTTCGGCAACTTCTAATGCATCGTCCAATAAAATATCACTATCCAACGGATTGTATTTCGGATCGTACTGTTCTTTACTATAAGAGAAATAGACCGGTAGGTTTACTTTAGCCTTTTCAGGGAAGAACTTGCCCATTTCCAACTGAGCCGAAAAATTTAGGAACAAGTAGTCGTCCATGTTTCTATCCATAATCCCTTGATCTATACTTCCGAATCCGGCCGTTTCTCTTTTTCCGGAGAAATTAATAGAGCCTAAGTCCGACAAACCAACATAAGCATTTACATTTGCCGCCCAACCACCATCTTCATTATAATCGGTTAGTCGTAATTCATTTATCCAAACTTCGACGTCTTTTACGGTTCTTGTTTCGTTTCGAACACCAATCATAATGACTTTTACTTCCGATAGGGTAGGGTTACCCATTACCGTTACTTTATTCATTGCTTTGTTTGGGTCATAAACACTATAAGGTGTGTAAAACGTAACGCCTGATCCCTCTTTTCCTTTCTCTTTGTTCCGTTGCAGCTTAGTATCTGTCAATAACTTAAACGGAAAATCGAACATATTTTCATCTGGCCAAACAGTTGAGTTCTCTGTTGTATAATGTCCTTGTGGAGTAAGCTTTAAAGGAATTTCATATTCGTAGTAGTTTTGTTGATAGTCGGAACCTAAACGAAGGAAGATTGACAACTCATCGTCTTTTAAATCGGTAAGATCGTCTATTAATTTCTCGGCATGAACAAACATTTGCAAACGACGATATTGTCGGGTGTCTAATCCCGTATTTTTATAAATAGCTCTCGCATCTCCTGCCGAAAGACCAATTATTTTCAATGCCAAAGATTGTTCGTTTTGTGTCCGTAGTTGTGGTTGTCCGGGATCAATCATTTGATTTACGCCGGGAGGCATAATATAATTGACCGGTTCTTTTCTTCCATTTTCTTCTATATTTACGGTCGAGATAGAAATAGCAGCGTCGCTGGTTGGTTCAATGTTTTGATTAGACAAATCTTTTGTATAAGCTCGCCATTCTCCTTTTACAAGCTCTAATGTTCCAAAACGAAGAACCGTCGAATCTTGGAAATTTGTTAAGAACATACGAACAAACCGGATACTTGAGAAGTCATTTATATTACCTATCTTTTGATCATAGTTTTTAATAGGTATCTTAAACTGATACCAAGTTATTTGTTCGCGCTTCCCGTTTTTCAAACTCGGAGCCGTTTCGCGTTTATCTACAATATAACCTCTTCCTACTTCCAAGTCGTCAGGAGTAATTGATATTTTATATTGGAAATACGATTCGTTTTCGTTTAATGTATTGTCTTGATTTACATCTTCTACGTCGGGTTGAATTTGTGCTGCGGTGCTATAACTTTCTCCACTTTTATTTGAAGAGTTACCTTCTGTTCCATTATATCGTTTATATCGTTCAAGAATAGATTTTTCTTGGCGATCATAATCAGATCCTCTGTAATAATGATAGTTATCTCCCGACGGATCATTAAATGGAGAGAATTGATCTAACTCCATTCTGGCTATTGTTTCCGGATTAAGTTTGGATCTTAATTCTTCTATATAATTTTTATAAGCGGGAAATTCAAATTCTTGTTCTGTACTTAAGCCATTTAATCCTACATCTTGTTTTTCTTGCCCATTAACATCAAAAGCATAAGTGAGAGATTGTGTATTAGGTACTAATCCCCAAGCGGTTGAGTCCATTTTATTTTTATTTCCGTCTATGGGAACACCATTTTCGAAGAACTTTTTTCCATCTTTCAAAATGTCTTCCGAAACTTCTCCTAAATTGAAATAAAGTTCTCCTCCCTTTGAGTGAGGTTCGTAAATGAAAGGGTCTAACAACCAAAATTCGATATACTCTACATTTTGTTCTTCGAAATTTGTCTGGCTACTTTCTATCTTTCTATATATACCTCCCCATCGAGAAGTAGGATTCATTAACGTTCCATCCGGATCTATATAATGAGAATCTAAATTATATGGTCCTCTTTCTTTGGGATAATAAGCCAAGTTTAAGATAGAAACGGTTGACGATCCGTTAACATTGATGTCTTTTCCAGGAAATAATTCGCTTTCATTTACTTCGCGAACATAATGATTTGACAATTGATCCAAGTCATTTTTTATATGCGTAGGGGTTAAAGGCGATTTTCTAGTAAACAAAGGATCGATCTGATACCAAGCCAATAAAGCTCTGTTATTACCGTACGATAGGTCATTAGTATTGCCCGATTCGGCAAACATACTTGGAGTGGATGACAAGTACCAGTAATGAGGGCTTCGAATATCAATAGGATTTTTTGCACTTTCAAAATCATCTATGTAAGAATAATCTCCTCCGTATTCGCTTGAGTAATGTCCTGGCTTTAATTGTGCGTATTCTGCGTTAAGACTTATTTGAGAAGGTGCTGTTAAATCAACGAATGGTAATTTATCCAAAAGGTTAGTTAACCAATATGATTGGGTGGTATAGTTCATGTTTAACCCCCAAATTGTATTATTAACCGATTCTTCGCCCGGAAGATTCTTTAATGTCAACGGCATTTCATTTAGATTCATGATGGTTGCTCCCATATTAAAGTTAGGAGAGAAAGCATAATTTAAATTCATCCCCATCATTGTCTTCCTTTGCATTCCGAAACTGGACTTATTCTCAGATTGTGTTGTAATGTCTGCGTTAACATACGACGGATTCGTAATGGTTACTTCTCCGGTTGTATAATTAATTGTGTAATCTGAGTTTTCTTTTAAAAGAACTCCGTTTGCATATACGGCAACAGAACCTTGTGATATGTTGTATCCATCCAAGCTAATGCTGGAACTTCCCGAACCTTTGTATTCTCCCGTCAAGATAAATTTATTCTTTTCCGCATTTTGTCGGGCTATTGTTAGGGTAGAGTCGTATAGTTCTTGGTATATATACCTCCCGGCAATCTCGTCGTCTCCAATTTTCTTCCTTAAGTGATCGCCAAAAGGCTCTACAACGGGAAAGATAATTCTTCCCTGACTGGATAAAACCGTGTTTCCTTCTACATAGTCAAAGAATCCGTCCGGATAAGAGTTGTTATTCGAATCTAATTTATCAAGATTCATGACACTTAATAAGGTAACATTGGCAATTGCCCCTTCTGTCAGGTAATTCATATAAACTCCGGTTGTATCGCTCTTGTATTTAATGTCCAACCTAAATTTATCTTTTTCTAAACTTCTACTACTCGAACTAATAATAGTATATACATTTTTCATCATCAAATCCCAAGTTGGGTGATTTGGTGATACAGAAGTTCCTTTTAGCATTTTCAGATAGAGATTATCAGAAGTATTTCCTGTATTCTTTGATGATAATTCTCCCACTTCATACACTTCTCCTTTGTAAGTATAAGTAAAAGCAACGGCAAGTACTTCGTCTGCTTGAAGTTTTGTTCTTAAGCTGATATATCCTAATTGCTTGTTTAATATGTATTCACTTGTAGTTAATTTTCGAGCATTTTCTACTTTTTCGAAATCTTTACCAGTACTCATAACAGGACTTAGTATAGATGTGACATTGTTGATGTCTCTTGCTCCCGAATAACTGTTTACGAGGTTGCTATATAAATTATTTGCTCGGTTATATGGAAGCTCTGAACTGCCGGAAGGTTGAACAAAATTGTCATTCGATATGTGCGAATATTCTGCTAAATCAGAAAAAGCCACTATATTTCTAGCATCATCGTAATTGGATCGTTTATTTGTTACCCAAACTTCTATCTCTTCTATTGTTATTCCGGAGCGAATGTATGGATTTGTACTCAATGATTTGTCGTAAGTATCACGGAAATAGTGCGCAAGAAAGTAGTGCATATTCTCGTCATAGTTGTCTACTGCCACTTCGAAAGGGGTTGTTTGTACGTTTCCTTTGGATTTTGTGGTTCGAGATTGTGATTCTTGTTGAGAAAAAAGCACTCCTAAGGTCAACTTCCCAAATTGAAATTCGCCTTTGACTCCAAACAATGATGTTCCTCCACGTATTAATGAGTTAGAAGTAGTCATACTTACATTACCTGCTTCTAATGTTTTGATGATTTCGTCTTCTTTTCCGGTGTAGGCGAGCTTTAATTGTTTCGAGTCGAAGTCGAAAGTAGACTCTGTATTGTAATTTAATGTGAAGTTAATTTTATCTCCGACAGAGGCATCAACGCTTGCTTGTATTTGAGCGTCGAAGTCAAATGTAGTTTTATTTCTTTCCCGTTCGGATAAAGTAGGATTTTCGCTAATGTTATTAACAATACCCATTTTTAATAGAGTACTTCCCTGTGCTTGTAGTTTAACTCCTCCCGGACCAAATAGTTTTTCGGCAGGTCCTAAGTCGAACTGGAAAGCATAGTCGCCTAATACATCTTCTCCGGCTTTCCCTTCTTCGGCCATATTATCTTCTTTGTTTCTAGTTAGATAATAAGAATTCATACTTCTATCTAAAGAATACTTGAAATATTCTTCTGTTGTTAGAGATATAGGGGTTCGGAGATCGGATCCGCCAATCTTTGATTTCAATTCGTATCGATTGGTGAGCGGATTATATTCGAAATCGTTTTTGAAGTTTGACGGATTGCGTAAATCTATTGGGTGAATTGTTTTTAAATCTTCTTCTTTTTCCGGAATAATAGGCGATACCGGAAAACGGGGAGGGAGAGTATCTGCCTCTTGTTTTGTTTCTACAACGATTTCGTCTTGTGGATTTTCTGTTTCGAAAGGATTTGTCTCAGGCATAATACTCCAAAGAGGCATCTTTGCATTGAGGGAAAATATAGATCCCATTAATACAAGAACAATTCCAATGATATAGTATTTCCCCTGATTCTTTTTCATTAAAGAATTTTTAAAGCACTTTTGATGATTTGTTCAACACTTAGGCCCGGATTCTCTTTAATTATTTTATTTACTACTTTTTGTGATGCCGGTTGGTTAAATCCGAGCATAGTTAATGCCGATATAGCTTCTCGATTTGTTTCGGAAACCGGAGCGTCTATTAGTCGATTCGTTTGATTTTCGCTTACTTTCACCTTATCTTTTAAGTCGATAATGATTCTTTCGGCTGTTTTGCTTCCGATTCCTTTTACTGTTTTTAGGGCAGAAGAGTTTCCGGAAGAAATAATTTCTTCTAATTCGCTCGTCGAAAGAGATGAAAGTACCATCCGAGCCGTATTTGCTCCCACTCCCGATACGGAAATCAGCAAAAGAAACAAATCTCTTTCCCGGCGATCAATAAAACCGAAGAGGAGATGAGCATCTTCCCGGATAGCTTCATATACAAATAGTTTAATATTCTTTTGTCCGTTAAGTGCAGAATAAGTATTAAGTGATATATGAGCTTGATAACCTAAACCATTTACTTCGATAACTACCGAAGCAGGAGTTAGTTCGGTAATCTCACCTTTGATATAATCTAACATGTTAATTAATTCAAATTAGCTAATACGTAGATTATAACGGAAAAAAAAGGAAAAGCGTATATGAAAAGTTTAGAAAGTTCAATAAAGTTTATGTACTTATCGGCTTGCCGGGTGTTTAACTTGATGTCTTCATCACTTAAAGTAGCCCAAAGTTCTACAATAACTTGTATGAAGTTTTACTATAACTTGGTTAAAGTTCTACAATAACTTGTGTCAAGTTTTACTATAACTTAGGTCAAGTTCTACAATAACTTGAAAAATTAGATGAGATAGTTTAACTGAGTAAGTACAAACTGAGGGCCATTACAAACATTCCCAAGACAACTCCGGTAATGGAAAGATGGTGTTTTCCGTATTTTTCGGCACTCGGTAACAGTTCGTCGAGGGAAATGAAAACCATAATTCCGGCAACAGAAGCAAGAACAAGTCCATTGAGAGTAGGAGTCCAAAACTGCATCAAGAAAAGATAAGCAACTAAAGCTCCCATTGGCTCAGCTAATCCGGATAAGAATGAGTACCAAAAAGCTTTTTTTCGGCTTCCGGTAGCATGATGAATAGGAACTGCTACGGCAATTCCTTCCGGGATATTGTGTATAGCAATGGCAACAGTAATAGGAATTGCGACATCTAATGAGGAAAGTGCAGAGGTAAAAGTGGCAATTCCTTCCGGAAAGTTGTGTATGGCGATAGAAATAGCAACTAATATTCCCGTTCTTTTTAAATGAGATTTTTGTTCCATCTCTTCAACTGTGTGTGCTTCGTGAGGATTAATACTCTCGGGAATAAGAAAATCGATCAAATTAATAAAAGCAATTCCGACAAAGAAAGCGATAATCAAATAAAGCATCCCTTGTTTATCGCCATAAATAAGGCTGAGCTGCTCGCTTGCTTGTGGCATCATTTCCATAAAGGAAACATAAATCATAATCCCCGCAGAGAATCCTAAGGAAATACTTAAGAAACGGGTGTCGGTTCTTTTTGCTAAAAGGGCGATAAGACTACCAATGCCGGTCGATAGACCGGCAATGGCAGTTAATATAAATGCAAATACTATTTGATCATTGGTAAAGTTCATCTATTTATTTACTACTTTCATCGTTTTCGAGCCTTTCTTGGAAACGACATGCACAATAACGACTCCTTTTTGAGGAAGATTGAATTCTATTAACGATGATGTGGCTTCTTTTGTAGCCAAATGATTACCGTTAGTAGCATACAAACTGATGCGTGCTCCAAGTGGTGCGTCGTGAACAGATAATATTCCGTTCGAAATCGTTGTATAAACAGCTAAGTCGGTAATATTGTTTATTCCATGTGGAGCCGCCCATTCGATTAATACATCGTCAATAAATAATCCGGAAGTATTTCTAATGTAGAATGCAAACTCGGCCAAGTCGGATTTGTTGTTAATCTGAACTTGTTGCGAATACATTGTCCACGAATCGGAATCGATAGAGATGTAAGTATTTTCGTCCGAGAATCCATTATTACTACTTCGTCCGTCAAAAGCCTCTACACGTATATCACCTTTCCCTTTTACATAGAAAGTAACTTGATAAATTCCTCGTTCTACGGAAATAGCTTGGGTAGTAAATCGTTTATATCCACTTAAAGTGTTGACTAATTCGCAAGAATAATTTCCGGAATGAGCATCGTTCGACATGTTTGCTCCGGCTATACCAACTGTTGATTTCGAACCAAACCAACCATCAGGCAGAGTTGCATCGCCGGCAACTTCGCTCCAGAACTCAAAACTTCCATTCTTTATCAGATTCTTTTCCGCATTATCATCGTATTCGATAATGTTTAACGTATAAGTAGCCTGATTTTCACCATCTGCCGAATTAACTTCTATGATTACTTTTTCAGGGATCTTCGTTGGTTGATTGAAATTGACGCTTGCTCCGTTTATTGCATCGTTAGCTACTGCCGAAATCTCAGGCAATCCTACATATCCCATTGGGAGCATGTGGAAATAAGTATATGTATCCGGCTCGAATCCACTAATTTCGACTCCATCTACTTTGATGCTTGACAAAGATGCTTCGGATGAACGAATAAAATTGACGGTATAAGTGCGCGTGTTTACCTTGTCGTGAGCCGTAACTCTAATTGTAGCTGCTCCCGGAATAGTAGTTGCTTGTTCGATTACTTCGGTAGCCAACTCATCATTCTTTACTGTGCTGACAGTTGGTATTCCGGAGTGGGAGAGAGGTACTATATAAGAGTACTCTATTTGTGTCGGACTGAAATTTGCAATCGGTACATTATCAATCTTAAGCTCTTTTAATGAAGGATCGGTGTGTCTTGCTTTTCCTAATCCTGCTAATGTGATTGATTTTAGTGTTTCGCCCGACGATTTAAGAGCAAGTGTTACATCATGAAGTCCTGCTACTTTTGGTTCGAACATGATTAATAAGTTGCCACCAATTTCCGGATTCCAGTCAGTTTGAGGTTGAATTGTAAATCCTTCGTTGTTTTCTCCGGTCAATTCATATTCGATATTTTCGGTTAATCCGCTTCCGGCAACAAATAATATTTTGCCAACAGACGAATCTCCAACATATTTTTCCTCGAAACTATAACTATCATTGTTTGTAGTAATAGAAGGTGATCCATCTTCGGATACAAGTCGTATCACAACATCGTCGACTATTAATCCATTGGTGTTTTTCGCCGAAAGAATAAACTCGGCATTCGAAGAAGTCTTGGTTATGTGGATGATTTGAGAGTATTTAGTCCACGTATCCGAGTCTATTGTAATATAATCATTGTGGAAAAATCCTTCGTCGATTGATCTTTCGTCGAATACTCCGGTACGAATATCACCTTTTCCTTTTACATAGAAAGTAACTTCAAAGTCCATTCCTACCAATACTTGACGAGATAGGGTTGAGATTCGCTTTGTATATGGAGTCTGATTAATTAACTCCAAAGCATAATATCCCCAATGAGAATCTTCTGAAAGAATAGCGTCTGTTTTTGTAAAATCACTTTTTTTGCCTTCCCAATAATATGGAGCATCATTTTCCCAAACTTCGAATCCTCCATTGTCAATATAGCTGCCGAAAGGTTCTTCGAAATAATCAACTACACGAACGGTATAGACTTTTTCTGTAACATCGTCTTCGGCGGTTACTTTAATTTCAACAATAGCCGGAAGAGAAGTCGGTTGATTGATTTCTATTTTTGCATTGGCTATTTTTGCAGTCGCTTCAATGCTTGGCATTGTCGTTGCTGATTCAGACAACATATAACGATAGTAAGTTATTGTTGTATCAAAGTTGCTGAGTGATGTTCCGTTTATTTTAATGTCGGTCAATGTAGCATCATCAGAACGATAGAAGTTTACTTTGTACGTTTTTATAGTTTCTCTGTCGTGAGCTGTGACTACAACTTCTGTTGTTCCGGGAATAGCAGAGGCCGGGTTAATTTCTATTTTAGCATCAGTGTCGTTCAAACTGGCCGTAATAGTTGGTATATTCTCCGATGATTTATATACTAATACATTGTATTCTAAAATCTCCGGATCGAATCCTTCTATCGTTTGTCCGTTTAATTTCAAATCTGTTAATGTAGCATCACTTTTTCTTGTCAATCCTACTCCCGATAAGTTTACTGTTTTTGAATTTCCGGTTATATCAATAGATGTGATTTCTAAAGTTGCAGAATATTCTTTCACTTCATCCGGAGTAAAAGTAATAGATAAAGTACCTCCTGTCATCGGATTCCAATCTATTTCTGAAATAGTAAATACTCCTTCGTTGGCTCCGCTTATGGGGTAAGTGATAGGATTGGTTAAATCGATCGTACTAACCGTTATTGTTTGTGCAGGAGATGTAGTATCCCATTTGTATATTTCTCCAAAATTCAGAGAAGAAGGAGTAACTGATATTTCCGGATGTAAAATACGATATTCTGTAATAACAACATCATCGATTAATAATCCGGCACTTTCTTTTATACTTAAAACAAACTCGGCTAAATTAGTTGTTATGTCAGGAAATACAGTCTGTTGATATAGTTGCCATGTTTCCGAATCTACGTTAATAAAATCATTGCTTGAGGAAATTGAAGAACCGTTGTATAGTTCTGTTCGTATTTTTCCTTTTCCTTTTGCGTAGAAGGAAACAATATAACCATAATCAAAAGTTACCGAATAGGCTTGGGTACTAAAATGCTTCTCCGAACCGGTTGCATTGTTTAAGTTTACAGAGTAAAACCCAAGATGAGAGTCTTGCGATTGACTATATGTGAGGTTTGTTTGAGTTCCCGACCAAGTATTAGGTAAACTTCCTGTCCAAGATTCGAATCCTCCATTTGAAACAAAGTTTCCTTCCGGCTCTTTATAGTAAGGAATTATTCTAACGGTATAGGTATTTTTCATACCATTAGCCGCAGTTACCTCAATATTTACTATTGTTGGAAGAGATTCGATTGATGAGATAGTAGCTGTTGCTCCATTTTTTACATCATTAATAGTAATACTTACTGTCGGAATACCGGAATATCCCTCTTTTAACATAAATAAGTAGTGGTTTATCTCAGAATTAAAATCCTTAATACTGCTTCCGTCAATTTTAATGTCAGATAATGTGGCGTCATCAGAACGTATAAATTGTATTTTATACGTAGCTTCTGTTCCATCATGAGCAATAACGGCCACTGTTGCAAAGTCGCCGATGTTTTCAGCTTGAGTAATATTGATTGTTGCTTGAGAACTCGATACGGTTGCTCCAACAATAGGAATCACATTCGACGAATTAGGTATAATATATGTGTAGTTATAGGTTGTTGGACTAAATCCCGGAATCGTAATTCCACCTACAGTCAAGTCGGAAAGATTTGCATTCGACGATTTTGTTTTACCGTTTCCGGAAATTGGAATGATAATTGTTTCACATTCTGATTGTCTTATTTCCAAGTTTACATTGTAATTTACTTCGGCAAGAGGAGAAAATACAACAGATAAGGTTCCTCCTGTTAAACTATTCCAATCATCTTTTGTATTAATAGAAAAAGCTTCTTTCCCTGTTCCTGTAATAATTGGTTCGATAGCCTCAGTTAAATCAACAGCAGAGACAGTTACTTCTAAGTCTTTGTTGTCGGTAACGTAAACCATGCCAAAATCAAGGCTTGTAGTAGTCGAAGATATTTCGGGTTCCAAAATTCGGCTTGGAGTAATAACTACATTGTCTATGAATAATCCATTTGTTTCATTAAAAGCAAAGTAAAATTCGGCTGCATTGGTAATAGTAACGCCCGGAGTAAAGGTATCAGTGTATTGTACCCATTCTTGAGAATTAATGGTTCTGTTTTCCATGTCGTTACGTTCTCCATTGATTGATACTCCTGTTTTTAATGTTCCGACTCCTTTTACATAAAAAGAAAGAATGTATCGGTAATTTTGTAATAAACTTACAGGTTGGGTTGAGAAGCGATATTGCATTCCTGTTCCTCTTATTAATTCTGTTGCATAGAATCCTCCAAGAGAATTGTCAGATTTTGTGTATCCTCCCGATGTAGTTTCACTACCTCCCCATCCATCAGGTTTTCCATTGTTCCATATTTCGAAACCTCCGTTGGAGATAAGACTTTCCGGCTCTTCGAAGTATTCCACAATACGAACAAAGTATTCTTTCGTTACTGCCCCGTTTGGAGAGGTAACTGAAATTGATACCGTTGCCGGGAGTACGGAAGGATTTGTAAATGTAATCACAGCGTCTTGATCGGTAGCTGTTGGCTCTATTATTATCGGAGCGGTAGTTCCTTTCGGTAACATATACAAGTAGTTGGTTACCTCCGGATTAAAGTTTGGTAAGTTATTACCATTAATTAGAATTTCAGAAAGGGTGGCGATGTCAGATCTAACTATACCGTTTCCGGAAAGAGCAATGCTTTTCGTAGAAGCACCTTCTGAAGAAAGTTCCAAATTAGCTGAATGACTTCCGGTTTGTGTAGGTTTGAATTTTAGAGATAAGTTTCCTCCCGTTGCAGCTTGCCAATTGGCAGATTCAGTTACTAGGAATGATCCGGAATCAGCTCCGGTTATGCGATAAGTAATATTTTCGCTTAGGTATTTACTGCTAATAGTGATAGTCTGTTCTTCCGAATCTTCGCTTATATATTCATTCCCGAAATCAATCGATTCTTTGTCTGTATTAATCACAGGCTCTACAAACCATTCGATAAATACATCATCAATAAATAAACCGTTTGTATTGCTAGCTGAGAATAAGAAACGAGCAATGTCGGTTGTATTGGTTGCTTTGATTGTTTGAGAAATAGCAGTCCATTCGTTGGAGTTTACCGTAATAGTAGGACTATAAATATATCCTTCCCCTTCTCTTGCGTCATATAGACCTGTGCGAATTTCACCTGATCCCCGAGCAAAGAAAGATATTTTGTATCCGTAGTCAGAAATAACCGAAAGGGTACCGGTTGATAAGTCTTGATAAGTAGAACTTGTATTAATTAATTCTACTGCAAGTAAGCCTTGATGCGAATTTTTTGCTTGAGCAATCGTAAGGTTTGATAGAGTACGACTCCATTCGTTAACTTCATTTGAATTTCTCCAGTTTTCAAATCCTCCATTTATGATATAGTTTTCGTCCGATTCTACATAGTATGGACGTAAGTATACATTATATATCTTTTCGGAAGAGTCGTCGGCGATAACAGAAATCTTAACATTGTCGGGCAAGTTTCCTGTTTGATCGATATTAATCACGGCATACTCTTCGTTTGTCTTTGCTGTTACTTCTGGATTTTTACTATAATCTTGCGAAAACATATGAGAATATTCAGTAATTTCCGGATTAAATCCATCGATAAGTACATCGTCGATTTTTATTTCTGCTAATGTTGCATCGGAAGATAATGGACCATATTCACGGATAAGCAGACTATACGTCATTTTTGTTTCTCCATCAGCCGCAGTTACGGTTATTTCAATTGTAGCCGGGAATGATGTTGGTTGTTCAAAAGCATTAACTTGTGCTCCATATATTAAATCATTAGGAATCGCAGTTACTATTGGAGTGCCATCATATCCTTCCGGTAACATATAACGATATTCTATTATATTAGAATCAAATCCAGATATGGAAACTCCATCTATTTGCAAGTCAGATAATTTAGCATCCGTTGCACGAGCAAATTGGATTGTATATGTTTGTTCTGTTCCGTCGTGAGCTGTTACTAATACTACAGCTTCTCCTGTGTAACTATCAGCTTGTGTAATGCTTACTTTTGCCATCGAATCTTCGGGAGATGCGTCTACAACAGGGATCTTTGTATCGGAAACCGGAACAAGATAGTCATATTCGAAGGTAAAGGAGTCAAATCCGGATATTTCCTCATCGTTTATAGTTAAAGAATTAAGCAAGGCATTAGAAGATTTTATTTGTCCTGCTCCTTTTACTGCAATAATAATAGGCTCTTCTATCTGGCCTTGTGAAATTATAATTGAAGCATTTACTTCTTCGATGCTTTCCGGAGCAAAAATAATAAATAACTTTCCTCCTTTTAGATTGTCCCAGCCTTCATCTTTTTTTATTTCGAATAACCCATCTGTATTTTCTTCAATTTCACAGTTGATATTTTCTGATAGGTCAATCCCAGTAATCGTTAATTCGATAGTATCTTTATCTGTTATATAAATAGATCCAAAATTAACAGATTCTTTATCTACAATTACTTCCGGGATAAGGTGACGAATAGCTGTGATTACTACGTCGTCGACAAACAATCCATTTGTATTGCTAAATGAAAAGTAAAATTCGGCATCATCTTCAGTTCCTGAAATTTCCGGTTCAAAAGTATGAGTGTATAACGTCCATTCATTCGAGTTTATGGAGACGATGTTATTTTCATCCTCTATGCGTGATTCGCCAAAGTATAGACCAGTATTAATATCTCCTTTCCCTTTTGCGTAGTAGGAGAAGGAATAAGAGTGGTCTTTTTCCAATGAAATCCCTTTTGTCGAAAAACGATAAGGATTTTCTATGGTGCGAATCAATTCTGTAGAATAGAATCCAAAATGAGAATTTTCAGATTTTGCATAAACGTTAGAATTGCTGGTTTCGTATCCTCCCCAACCAACAGGGATTGTGTTGTCCCAAAGTTCGAATCCTCCATTTTGGATTATGTTTTCTTCCGGTTCTGCAAAATAGTTAACGATGCGAACAGAATATATAGTTTCACTTGCTCCGTTAGGAGAAGTGACCGTAATGGAAACGGTGGTCGGTATGGTTTCGAAATCGCTAATTTGAATGTCTGCATTTTTGTCGGAAGGTGTAGCTACAATAGTCAAAGGAAACTCTGTATTTTGAGGAAGCATATACCAATAAGAAATTGTTTCAGGAGTGAAATTTTCCAATGCAATTTCATTGATGCTAATTCCTGCAAGAGAAGATATATTTGACCTTTCGGCTCCTTTTCCTATTAGTGGTATTGATACTTTTGATGCGGCTTCGGATGTGAACTCAAGAGTGGCGGAATAATTAATTGTTGCGGCAGGCGTGAATGTTAAATTTAATGAGCCTCCCGATGTGCTATTCCAATCTTCTCCTTCTTCAATCTTAAAGATGGTAGGGTCATTATTTTTTATACTATAATGTATTTCATCGCTTAGATCTTTACTGCTTATTGTGATTGTATACTTATTAGACTCTTCAGTAATATATTGTTCTTCAAAGTCAATGGACTCTTTGTCTGAAATAATCGTAGGCTCAATAACTGTGAATCCGGAAATAAAGACGTCATCAATGAGCAAATTGTTTGTGTTTTTAGCTGATAGTAAAAATTGTGCAGCATTGGTGCTATTGTTTGCTTGGATTATCTGTGCATATTGAATCCAATTATCGCTGTTGATTTCTATATATTCGTTGTAGTTTGTTTCGTCTCCTTCTTTTGCAGTGTATAATCCGGTTCTTATTTCTCCTTTACCTTTAGCGTAGAAACTGATTTCATAACCACGTCCTTCGGTTATTACTGTGTTTTCGGTGGCTAATATCAACGCTTCGTTTTCTGTATTTATTAGATTGGCAGCTCTTTTTCCTAAGTGTGAATCAAAAGATTGAGAGCTTGTTATGGAAGATAAACTTCCATCCCAATTACGAGGCCCGTTTGTTCTCCATATTTCAAATCCTCCTCCACTAATTAAATTATTCTCGGGTTCTTCATAAGGTAATCTTAGATACAAAATATATACTTGTTGTGATAAGTCTTCTGCGGTGACTGTTATTTTAATGTTTGATGGAATTTTGTCTACTGGATCAATCGAAACGTTTGCAGCAATGTCTTCAGCTATTGCGTCGATAGTTGGGATGCCATCAAAATCTTCAGTTTGTACCAAAGAGTATTCAGTCGTATTTTTGTTGAAATTAGGAAGAGATACATTATTTATTGTTATGTCGGATAAATTGGCGTTAGAAGATGGTGCGATATATCCTGTTATATATAAGGTATAATTTTTTTGAGTTAGACCATCTGCTGCTGTAACCAATATGTTGATCGTTGTTGGAAGTTCTTCGGGCTGATCGAATGTTGATATTGTGGCTTCTGCATCTGTTGTCGTCGCTGATACATTTGGGAGATTTTCATGTCCTTCTGGAAGCATATACGTATATTGGAATACATATGGGTCAAATCCTGCTATTAATTCATTGTCAATATAAATTTCAGAAAGAGTCGCAATGGTATTTGGGGAGATTGCTTCGGCATGTAATGGTATTGAAATGTTTTCAACGCCAGTGGAGCTAATAACAAGTGTTGCATCAAATGCTCCAACGACTGATGACACAAAATTAATAGTTAACGTGCCTCCTAAGTTCGAATCCCACGCAGATTCTGTTATGGAAAAGGTTGAGTGATCGTTCTCATTCAATGTGTAAGTGATAGAATTTGTTAGATTCTCACCTGCAATAGTAATCTCTTGTTTAGTATTTTTATCAATGCTTGTAGGATTGAAGTGTATTTCAGACTTATTGATGTCGATTTTAGGAATCGTAGGCTCTATGATTTCAATATAATCTGTTATTTTAATGTCATCAATGTTAACAGTAGTGTTTGTCTTTGTATTAATTTTTACAATCTTGATTCGAATGTTACCTGTTATATTTAAGGTATAGCTTGCTGTAGATAGCTTTTTCCCATTTGCATTCCATGATAGAACTGTTATAGGGTTTTCTTGAGCTTGCCAATTTATACCTCCGTCAGTAGAAGTATAGAGTTGTAATTGTCCTCCGTTTTCTTCTCCATATGATCCGTATTGAAAAGAAACAACTCCGGCTCCATTTGTTTTGTCAAATAGCATTTCTACACGATGGTCTGCTGGATCAGAAGAATTTCCTCTTAATCGAATACTTTTAGTGTCAT